>NZ_QDKL01000001.1:600000-900000 GCF_003346865.1 Halobacteriovorax vibrionivorans
AATGAAGTTTAAAGACTTATATATAGTCACAGGTAAGGGAGGTGTCGGAAAAACCCTCACTTCCCTTGCCTTGACCAAGTCTCTAACTGAACTCGATCAAAATAAGAACGTCTATTTTTTTTCGTTTGAACAAAATGCTGATAAGGATCTTATCAATAAGTTAAATGTTAATACCGTTGAGTTAACGCATATTAGTTCAGTTCAAGAGTATATTGCGAGAAAACTAAACTCCAAAACAATTGCAAAGTGGATTGTATCAACATCTTTTTTTAATGCATTATTTGATATGGTTCCAAGTTTTGGGCAACTCATCTTCTTAGGGCATATTATTGATCTTGCTCGAGATGATCGCAATATCGTCGTCGTTGATGCACCGGCATCAGGTCATCTTCTTTCGACAATACATTCACCAAAAGTCTTTAAAGATATTTTTAAAATCGGTCCCATTGCAAATGATATCGATAAAATGCATAACTTTCTAACAAATGATGAACATACTCAATGTGTGGTTGTTAGCATTCCGACAGAGCTTGCCATTGAAGAAGGCCAAGAACTAGAGCGAGAACTAAAAGAGAAATATAATCTCTCGACAATTGAGATCCTAAATTGTGATCTCTCACTAAATGACTTTCCAGAGGATGATACGCCAGATTTTATCAGGGCAAAAATCCAAGACCAAGAAAGCCTAAAAGAGAAATTTAAGGTTAACCCTCACCTAAGTTTCCCTCAAATTGTCGTACCGACACAAAAAGAACAAGTCGAGGAATTAACAAGAATTATTACAAAGAAAGTTGATATTTTTAAATCAAAGTAGGAATCGTGGAAAACTATAGAGAAGTCGAAATATTTTGTGGAACAGGTGGCGTTGGAAAAACAACGATTTCAACTTCACGTGCCTTCTTTCTGGCTTCTCAAAAAAAGAATGTTCTTTTAATAACGATTGATCCGGCCAAAAGACTGCGTCAATTACTTAGCTTAAAAGATGCATCAGAAGTGATTAAGTTCACTGATAAAGAAATCAGCTTTGATGTTTTATTACTTGATCCTAAAACATCATTTGAAAAGATTCTCGGGAAGAAAGTTGATAATAAAATACTAGAAAACTTAACAAGTAGTCGCGGTGGCCTAAATGAAATTCTTGCAGTCCTAGAGATTCAAAATCAACTTGAAACTAAAAAATATGACTCTATCGTCGTCGACACTGCGCCAGGAAAGAACTTCTTAGACTTTTTGAATTCATCAAATAAGATTAATAAATTCTTTAATAAAACATTTGCTGATGCATTCATGTACATTACTAATAAGAATAAGCCTGGACGCTTCTTTAACCGCATTATTACCGCTGGGATTGAGAAGTTTCTTAATTATTTAGAAAGTGTTACCGGCAAGGGCTTTATTAATGACTTTCTTGAGGCCATCACAATTCTCTATGAGAATCGAGATAAGTTTATTGAAGGTATTAAAGTTGAAAAAGTTCTCAATAGTGCCCAGCGATCGAGGTGGTATCTCGTTACTTCTGCTGAGCATATGAAAGAGGTTGAAACTCAACAGATTCTTGACTCAATTCAGGCCCAAATGACCACAGAACGTTACCTAATAATTAACAAATCATGGTATAACAACCTCGCATCTTGGGAACCCAAGACAGAAAAAATGAAAGAGTTTAAAGATATAATAATCAAACAAGAAGAAATAAAAACTTCGATCTCAAAGAAATCACAGATTGAAGCAATTACATTTCCAGACCTCTCAACGTTTGATCCTATCAAGCAGTTAGAAGAGTTAGAAGAACACTGGAAGTAAATGGAGATTTAATTATGATGAAAGGTGCTAAAGCAAACGTTGTCGAAGCAATTGGGAATACACCAATTGTAAAACTTAATCATATCGGTAAGGACCTTAATTGCGAAATTTACGTAAAATTAGAATATATGAACCCAGGTGGTTCAACTAAGGATCGTATCGGTGCATACATGCTTGATCGTGCAGTAGAAGAAGGTGATCTAAAGCCAGGCGGAACGATCATCGAAGGTACTTCTGGGAATACAGGGGTTGGTCTTGCGATGTGGGCAGCAGTTCACGGATACAAATGTATTTTCGTACTTGCTGATAAGCAATCAAAAGAAAAGATCGATAACCTTAGAGCATTTGGAGCAAAAGTTGTTGTTTGTCCAACAAACGTAGAGCCAGAAGATCCTCGTTCTTACTACTCTGTTTCAAAGAAACTTTCTGAAACAATTCCAAATTCATTTTACGTAAATCAATACGATAATCTACATAATAGAAATACACACTACACTTGGACGGCTCCAGAAATGTATGAGCAAACTCAAGGTGACTTTGATGTATTTATGGCCGCAGTTGGAACTGGTGGGACAATTAGTGGTTGTGGACGTTACTTCAAAGAAAAAATGGATAAAGTTGAAATTATCGGTGTTGACTGTGTTGGTTCAATCATCGCTGGTTACCACAAGACTGGAGAAATGGGACAAGCTCACTCATATGTTTTAGAAGGTGTTGGCGAGGACTTCATTCCAGAGAATTATGACTTTGACTTAATTGATGACTTTGAAGTTGTTAATGATAAAGAGTCTTTCCTAATGACGAGAAAACTTCTTAAAGAAGAAGGTATTTATGCTGGTGGATCAGCAGGTGCCGTTATTGAAGGTGCTCTAAAATATGCGAAGAAACAAACTACTAAGAAAAAGATTCTTATTCTTCTTCACGATTCAGGAAACCGTTACGCTTCAAAAATCTATAATGATGATTGGATGAGTGATGGTGGATACTTAGATTCATCATTCAATGTTCAAATTTCAGAGGTATTAAATACTCTTGGTAAGGATGGAAATATTATTACTGTTGAAGATACAACGACTATTGGACAGGCCATTACTCTAATGGAAGAGAAGAATATTTCTCAAGTTCCAGTTGTTAGTAAAAATGGTGACATTCTTGGTCTTTGTACAGAGAAGAGTCTAATTAAGCCAGTTATCATGGGTGAGTTCCAAAAAGATGATAATATTTCATTAGCTATCTCTAACAACTACAGAGTTGTGGATTGTAATGAACTTCTTGAAACAGTTGCTGATGCACTACTTAAGAAGGAAGTTGCCATTATCACTAAAGATGGAAAAGTTTCTGATCTATTATCAGAAATTGATGTTCTTCAGTATATGTCAGAAAAAGGTTCTAACTAAGGATCAAGGCTTGAAGAAAAGCACTCTTAAAAAAGCAGCAAAAGCCTCGGTATGTATCCATGCCGGGGCTCACCCCGACAAAGAAACAGGCGCAGTTATACCGCCAATTCATCAAACAACAACATATGCTCAAACAAGCCCAGGAATTCACCAAGGCTACGAGTATTCACGTTGTCATAATCCAACAAGGACGCGATTAGAAGAATCACTTGCGGCACTAGAGAACGCAAAATATGCACTGGCAACGTCAAGCGGTGTTTCAATTGAAATGCTAATAATGCATGCTCTGCCAGCTGGATCAACGATTCTTTGTGGTGATGATGTATATGGTGGAACTTATCGTCTCTTTACGACCGTTTTTAATTCCATTCATAAGTTTATCTTTGTCGATACAACTGATCCTAAAAAAGTTGAAGAGGCACTAAAAGAACATAAGCCTAAATTAATGTGGGTAGAAACACCAACGAACCCACTTTTAAAAATTTCTGATATTAAGAAAGTTTCAGAACTTGCGAAAAAATATAAGACCTTAACTGTTGTTGATAACACATTTATGAGTCCTTATTTTCAAAACCCATTAGATCTTGGTGCTGACATTGTAATGCACTCAATGACTAAATATATCAATGGTCACTCTGATGTTGTTGGTGGAGCCTGTATGCTCAACAACAAAGCACTTTACGAGAAACTTTGGACACTTCAAAAATCTCTTGGACCAACACAATCACCATTTGACTCTTGGTTAGTACTTAGAGGTATCAAGACTCTTGCGATTAGAATGGAAGCTCATGCAAAGAATGCAATGAAAATAGCAAAGTATCTCGAGTCGCATCCAAAAGTAGATAAAGTTCTCTACCCAGGCCTTAAGAGTCACCCTCAATATAAAATCGCAAAAAAACAAATGAGTGGCTTTGGAGGGATGATTACATTTTTCCTAAAAGGTGACATTAGAAAGTCTAAGAAGTTTTTACAAAACGTCGACATGTTCTCTTTAGCTGAAAGCCTTGGTGGTGTTGAGAGCTTAATTGAACACCCGGCCATCATGACTCATGCTTCTGTTCCCAAGAATGTTCGTGAAAGTATCGGCCTAACAGATAACCTAATAAGGCTATCTGTAGGTATTGAAGATGCTAATGATTTAATTTCAGATTTAGAAAGAGCATTTAAGACAATCTAGAAAGTTCCAGAGCCTGCATTTTCATCAATTTCAAGGCCATCAGAGCTTGTGTCTGAAGACTCTTCAACTTCAGTCTCCGCTGCTTTGTCTTGCGTTGTCTCAACTTTTGTTTCTTTCTCTGCTTTGAACTCTGCTCTAGCTTTTTTTATATCTTCAGGTATTCTCGCAATTGGCTTACGAATCATTAATGAATCATAATTACCATTGCGATTAAAAATATTATTTTCTTTCAAGTATGCGTTTAGTACTAAGCTTGCACAAAAAACTCTTCCGTGTGGATCATTAAGATTATTCTTTGCACCTTCTGCAAAGATAAGCCCATCATCTTCGATAATTTTACGTATTGTCTTATACTCATCACAGAAGTCATTTGAAGTTTTATGACACTCTCCGGCCTTACGATAAACATCGATTGACGTCGTCGTTGATTTTATATGAACTGGATCTCGACAAATATCAATCACCCACGATCGATTGTGATACTTATATTCGTTATGGGCCACTTCGACTTCACATTCTTTTTTAGAAATAGTCAGGGTTTTATTTAAAAGTCCAAATGGTGATGACTTATGAGAGACAGAGACATCAAAGGAAGACTGAAAACATTCAGTCCCTGTAAATGCTATTACTGAATTAATTGTTAAAAATAGAATACTAAATTTTAGAAATTGCATTTTTATCTACCTCTATCATTAGAATTGTTTGATCATTTGGTAAGAAGTCATTCTCATTATAGCCCTTTTTTGTTTGAAATGTTAATTCACTAATGAATTCAACAGGGGCCGCCCAATTCTTTTTAACAAATGTTAAATACTCTTCTCCATCAATTTTATCTTCAATATTCTTAAAAAAGCCAGGAGATAGCAATAACAGGCCTTCACCTTTATTTAACTGAACTTCTTGCGTTGATGTATTATAGTTCGATGGAAACGCGCTACCATTTCTCGCTAATACAACACCATCTTTATTTAATAATTCATGATCACCAATATTAAGCACCTCAGCACTTAAGTCTGAAAGCTTAATTCTAGCAATTAAAATGGAAGCATCTCCATATTCACTAAAGTCATCTTTCTTACTTTCTAAGTTTGAGATGACTTTAGTCATATCAATATTAGACTCTAGCTTCCAAGTTTCGATTAGTGATAAGAAGTTTCCGATAAGCATATATGATGATGCATGTAATGAAACAATCCATACTTCGCCACCAATTTTAAAGAAGTCAAAAAACTCGCCACCATTTGATGTACCGGCACAAAAGCGTGAAGTAATTCCTACTCCTCTTAGCTTTTCACTTCTAAAAGGCGCCATATTACGATGCATTTCTTTAATATTTTCGACTTGGCCAACAAGTCCTTCCATAACAGAATTCATCTTGAATAATAATTGCTTTTGAGTCTCTAACGCTCTTAGCCCTTCTATCGCATTTTTTATATTGAGATAGTTTTCTTCTACAGACTTGTCTGCAAAAAATATTCCAAGACACATCTCATTGTCTAATAATGAACGATCAAGATCATCCCCTTCATTATAGATAATAATAAAATGGTCCTTGCTTTCGACATTCTTAAATGACTTTGTAAACACCACTTGACTTGCATCAAGTTCACGGTCAATTGAAGATTGTCCCTCTTGAGATTGAGGTAAATTTAATAATTCTAATAGATTATTTAGCTTATCGACGGCAATTTTATCGATATCTGAATCAATAATTCGAACGTGCATAACTCTTCCTAAGTATTCAAAATTATATAGGTATGGCACTAAATTTTGGCACCTTAAGAAAGTATTCTAGCACAATAAGCGACTAATATCATACTAATGCCCCGATTAAATTAAAGATTCCTTAAGAATAACCCGAAGAATTATTAGAATATGGGTATAACCTGACTATAACACTAGGTCTTGATAAATGAAGAAGAGCAAAATCGTAAATTTGGGTGAACGCAGAAAAAAAGCGAGTACTCGTAAGAGTGCTGACAAAAAAACGACATCACCTAAAGCCAACACAAAGAACAAGGTTTCAAACTCTGTACAGACAGATCCTACTGCCGTATTAGAAGCAGAAAACAAGGCCTTAAAACTAGAACAGAAAAAGATCTGTGAGATGGCCGCTCGAACAATCCTTCACGCACTAGACTGCAAAGATCATTATACATATGGACATAGTACTCGCGTTGCTTATTTCAGCCTCACTTTAGGAAGAGAAATTGGACTAAATGAAGAAGAATTATATGACCTAGAACTATCTGCTCTATTTCATGATATTGGTAAAATTGGAGTTCCTGACTCCGTTCTTAATAAACCATCAAGACTTACTGAAGATGAATTCCTTCAAATGAAGAGTCATCCTGAGAAATCTTATGAAATCCTACAAGGCTTTACTCATTTTGAAAAAGTTGCAAAGTTTGCAAAATACCATCATGAGAGATGGGATGGACGTGGTTATCCGGAAGGACTAAAAGGCGAAGAGATTCCTCTTTTCTCTAGAATTATTCTTATTGCTGATACATTTGATGCTATGACTTCAACAAGAGTTTACCGTAAGGGACTTGATTATGAAGTTGCTTATGAAGAACTCGATGAGTTCTCTGGATCACAATTTGACCCAGAGCTAGCACAAGCATTTATTCGCGCAATGAAAAAAGAAGAAGCTAAGCAAGAGAAAACTTTTACTCTTACTATCATAGATGGCCTCTTCAAAAAAGATGCTGCTTAATCTCTAATCACACTTTGGTGTTTCAGCAACAGTATTAATATTATACTCCTGTAAAGTTCTACAATCGTATTCCGTTGCTAAAATCTTCGATGTTGCACATTCCGTTGGCTTGCCTTCTTGTCTAAACCAAGCTTGGTTTGCCTTACAGCTCATATATGCTTCACGATCAACACATGCCCAGTGTTTTCCTTTACAATTATAAACAAGTCCACGACCAAAGTTTTCATAATTAGGTGGAGCACTATACTTAACCTTATCCTTTACGGCCGTTTTGTTTTCTTCAAGTTTATCGACGATTTTTCCTAAAGCAGAATCAAGAGACTCTTTTTGATCTTCATCTTCATTGGAATCACTTGCTTCACCCATCATAGTAGAATCCATATCACTAGTCTCAGGCAAAGGTGCCACAATAAGTGGATCAGAAGATGGCTCCTGCGTTTTCTCACCTAACTCCTGATTCGTTGTAGTTGCTTGATCTTCAACTTGTGGTTCATTCATTGAATCAACATTACCATCAGAGCTTTCAGTATCAGACTTTGTTTCTTGAGTAACGTTTTGATTATTTGTCACTTCATCTGAAGGTTTCGCCTGAGGTTCATCACTTGGCCCAGCAGGTTGACTATCACCTTGTGGTTGCTCATCTTTAGCTTCTACAACTGGCTTAGTTTCCTCTTTAGTATTTTCAGGCTTATTTTCGTCAGCTTTTTGAACTGTTTTTTCTTGTGCCTTATCTTGCGTTTTCTTTGGTTTAGCTTTTCGTGGCTTTCTTGCTTTTCTTTTTACTGGGGCCACCTCTGGCACTTCTTCTTCAGAAGAATCACTAAGTAAGAAGGTATCAACGGCCATAGCGACTACAGCGACAATTAAGATGATCTTAATGAGTTTGCTTTTCTTCTCTTTTTTCTCATCCTTTTCATCTTCATCATCATCGTCATCGTCGTCTTCATCTTCCTCGTCACCATCTTCATCGTCATCTTCGTCATCGGACTTTTTCTTCTTCATTAGCTTTGCTAAGAATGGTAACTGCTTTTCTAGAAAGCTCTTTTCTTTGTCGTCATCTTCTTCGTCTTCTTCATCATCATCGTCTTCGTCTTCGTCTTCATCTTCATCATCGTCAGATTTTTTCTTATTTAATAACTTTGCAAGAAAAGGTAATTGTTTCTCTAAGAAGCTCTCTTCTTCCTCATCTTCATCTTCATCATCATCATCTTCGTATTCTTCGTCATCTGATTCATCATTATCAATAGCGTCTTCAGCTTCGACTTCATCATCAAATTCTGAAATATCTTCATCGGTTGGAATCCCTTGTATCTCAGGTCCTCCTGGGATCTTTATATCAGTAGACGTGGCGTCGTCTAAATCGACTGATTCATCTTCTTCATCAAGTTCATCTTCAGACTCTTCAGAATACTCATCAAGTAACTCTTCATCATCTTCTGACTTCTTGAGCTTTCCTTTCATCTTGTCGAAAAAACCTTTCTTGGCCACGTAAATTCTCCTAATTCTAAACTAAAGAACTCTTTCATTTTACTGTATAAATGGAAATCGATGAAGGAATATTCTCTATTTAGCGCTTTTAACCAACCCTAAAGCTCGGTTAAAGTAGCAAATATTTTTAACGAAATCAGGAGATAGAATCAAAGAGTTTGAATTCAAGGCAGTTTTATCACCAAAATATAATGTCCCATCACCTAAGACTTTGGTTACATTCATGATGACTTCTCCCATTGTGCGACGATAATTAATCTCAACAATAGGACAAATTTTAGATTCAGAATTTTCAAGATAGATCATATTATCAAATTGAATTTTATTATTTAAAAGAGCTTCTGGAATATGCTCTTTGATATCATTGATGTATTTCTCAAGATCAAAAGAAATAGGAAGCTCATTGATTTGAATTAGACGCCCTCCTTTAAACTCTCCCTTATCACTAACGAAATTTTCTACAATAAAGTAGTCATTATTTTTAAAGTCGTAAGTAACACCAAATGTTTTTACAACTTTTACATAGCGAGATTGAACACCTGGAAACCCTAGTCTTTCGAAGTCTTTTACAGAATTTAATACCTTGTTTCCTATTCCTGAAAATGTTTGATCTGGTCGGTAAAAAGTTGGAAATGATTCTTCTAAGTCCTCTTTAGATCTTATAATCTTATCAGCTAAAGGCCTATGCCATTTCGCTAAAGCACATTTTGAATTGGTCTCTTTAACCTGTTCAAAGTTTTCTAAGTTACCCCACCAGTTAATATAATTTGTAATATTGTCGTCAATATTAGGTATCGTAAAACCAAGATCATGAAGATGACTTAAGTACTTATTTGAGTATTTATTTTGGGAACATAGAGTTACATTAGATATATTATTTACAAGAAAGAAAATATACTCTAACTCTTTTAAGAACTTTTCATTTTTGAAGTTTTTATTATTCCGACTTAAGGCCGCATCGAAATCGAGGTTTACCCTAAATCTCACTTCCATTCCTTGCGTTTTGTAACGATGAATCCATCTTGATAATTTTTAATTTTCTCAATGAAGTCTTCATCCATGCCTGTACGAACTCTTCCTTCATGATCGAAAATCATGCCCTTGGCCCTTGCTGGTGATAGTAAGTCAGGAAGTGAAGAGACATAGAACTCCCAAAGGTCTTTTTCGTTTCTCCAGCGATTTAGCCAATGAATTCCAAATCCCACATGAGAAATCTCGTCTTCATAAACCACATTTAAGATTGCAGATGACTTCTTATCTCCAACTCCAGCAAATATATCACGATAGAATTTTGCAAAGTCTAAGTTTGCAGCTTCAAATGTTAATGCCATAACGGCAAAGTACTCTTCAAAGCTTGTTAACTTTTGCATCTGACGCCAAAAGAAGTCATTTACAGGAAGATCGCCAAAGTCTATTCCAAAATCATTCATTCGTTTTCGATAGAGATTGAAGTGCTTGATTTCATCATCAATTGTAGAAAGTATTCCCGTTGCAATACGTTTGTATTGAGACTTATCTTCAATTGGAATATACATTAGAGCAGCCGCCATCATCTCAATCGCCAGTAACTCATGATTAGCAAAGAAGTGAAGTGCCATGGCCTTCTTTTCATCCAAGTGAAAACTTCCTTTCTTTGGGAATTTCACTTGCTCACTAGAAAATTTAATACGGGACTCACGCTCAGGCATGAGATCTTTGATACCATCGGCCGTTTTTTGATAAGATAAATCACTTACTACACTAGTTGCAGTAAGCTTATCCTCTAGAGTTGGTGATTCTAATAATAGCCTTGCGTAATCGTATATATTCATGACTCATCGTTTGGTAACTTTTCTCTTACGACTAACATTCTTACGCTTACCCTGTCCAGAATTTGGTTTACCTTTAAAGTTTTTACCACCTGGACGACGGCCTTTTCCACCTTGGCCAGGCTTACCGCGGCGATTTCCGCCAGGTCTACGACGAGCGGCCTTCCTCTTCTCAAAACATTCCTCACAAATTGGAAATTTTGAATCATCAGGAAGCTTGCAACCACATGAAGAACACTTAGCAACAATTTTTTGTGATAAGAGTTCATTTAACTGATCAATAGCAAGTTGCTTATTATTTAAAAGCTCAACTTCTGAATAAACGAAGTTCTTATTATTAAAGTGTCTTGAGAGCCATTGATAAAGCTCGACACACTTAATGGAAGTTTCAAGATAATCAATATCCCCAGAGTCATGCTCAATTGGCTCGGCCGGAATCCCTTCCATATTTACATACTTATGAAGGATCCAATTATAATGTTGAACATGATCACTTAAGCCTAAATTTACTGGAGCACATGCAAACCCGAAGATCTCAGCATCAGTAAGTGTCCCATTAGAGTCAGCATCCTCAACCATCTCGGCCAGCTCGATCATCTCTTTCATATCAACGCACTCAAAAGGCTTTTGGAATGTCATTGTGTTAAAGAGCCTTAAGAACTCAGAGAGCTTTAATTTTGGAAGATTATTATCTATTAAAGCACGGTTGACTTGGTTGAAAATATCTAAGTCAGGACCAACCATACATTTTTCACTCTGCTCCAGTACTGCACTCATGGCCTCTTTAATACTTTCGATTCCATCTTCAACTTTACGAAGACAAGTAACAGCACCTTTTGGAAAACGTTGGTAACGTCCTGCTCGACCACCAATCTGCTTAATCTCACTTACTGAGATATCGTGTTGTTGGCCATCATAGAATTTTGATAGAGTCGTAAAAACAACTCTCTTAATTGGAAGGTTCATCCCCATAGCAATTGCATCAGTTGATACAATGACATCAGTTTCACCCTGATCAAATTTTCTCGCTTGCTCACGACGAACCTCCGGCGAGAGTCGACCGTATACAATTGAAACTTTATATCCGAGACGCTCTAGGTCTCTCTTGTGTCTTAGTGCATTCTTTCTAGAAAATACAATAAGTGCATCATTCTTTTGCATATCTGCAAGAACGATTGGATGAGGTTCAACATAGAGCTCAGTCATTCTTGTATATTCATTTATGATGAGTTCATCACCACATAGATCGACAATATTTCTTACCATCTCAAGAGCTGATGCATCACCACATAGGTGAACTTCATCTGCCATGATATTTACTAAGGCCCTTGTCCATGCCCAACCACGAGATGGATCTGTAATCATTTGGATTTCATCAATTACACAACAGTCAAAGACTTCTTGGAGCCTGGCCATTTCAATCGTTGATGAATAGTGAGTCGAACCTTCTCTTTCAATAACTTCTTCACCAGTTAAAAGAGTTGTAACTGCACCTTTAGAGTTTAAAGTATCGTAGAGTTCAGCTGCAAGAAGTCTTAGTGGTGCAAGATAGCAACCTTTAGGAACACTCGAGAGCTTCTCAATAGCATGATATGTTTTACCAGAGTTTGTAGGTCCCATGTGATAGACAATCTTTCTCTTCATTTGTCTAGCAGCTGAGTGAGTCCAAAACTCCCCTAGGTATTCTTGAAGGATAGTTGAAGATACATCCTTCTTTTTGAGAATAATAATTGATTTAACAAACTTCTTAAATTCACGAATTAGATAGCGCTCATTACGCCAATAATTTGTTGAAAGTGATGAGTAGAATTTATGATACTCATCATCTGTGATCAGATCTGTACTTAATTCATTTTCTTCAAGATACTGATCAAAGAGCATATGCACATTACGTTTATGTAATTTTGCTAATTCTGATGGATAAGAAAATTCAGAACGGTAATATTGTTTGACCTGATTCTCAAGACGATTAAGAGATGATCTCTTAATTGTATTTCTTAATTTATAAAAACTCTTATCAAGTCTTTTTTGTAGATCAAAGACGATATCTGAAACAGTATTGAGTCCGCTATCAATTTCTTCTTTGATTGTTTCTTTCTTAGAATCAATTAACTCAACACAACTTTCGTAAACAGAGTCTCTTAATAAAGCTCTAAAGTCATTTACACATTTAATACACTGACATTTTAACTCACCAATTTTATGTTTAGTTAAGTCAACATCTTCTGCACGAATAAATTTTTGTGTTTCATTGTGCTTATCAACAATTTTCTGCGACCACATCTTGAATGTCTTCTCATGTAGAGAAAGAACATTTTGAGAAAGGCCACCATCTTGTCCAAAAAAGACAGCTTCTTTTTCTGGGATAAGGCAATCATCAATGAAGATTAGATCGAGAATATTTTCTTGCTTTATCAACAAGTTGAAATTAGTGAACTCATTGTTAAAGAAGTAAACCAATGATGGATATTCATCAAAGACTTTCCATAGTGGAGTCAAAAGACTCTCTAGAAAATCGAGAACAATATGAGCATCTTCGCTCGTTCTAACATAACTATCATCTTCAGCGAAATTATTGACTTTGATAATATTTTTACGTTCTGTTTCAATGTTTTCTCTAATGTCAGAGAAGTCAGGTAGCTTATTTATTTCTTGCGAGCTCATGCTTTAAAGATACGTTGCGGGAAGAAATTGTGCAAGTAATCTTAGGTGTTAAATACAAAAAAATACATTATAATCAAAAGGTCATTTGAAAATTAAAATAAATAGGATTCGTTATGAAAACATGGCTCACAGAAACTTTTAATATTAAATATCCAATTATCATGGCCCCGATGTTCCTCGTATCAAGTATAGATATGCTAGTTGAAGCTTCAAAGGCTGGAATTATGGGTTGTATTCCAGCGCTAAACTGGAGAACACCAGAGGAATTTGAAGAGGGTCTAAAAGAGCTAAAAGAAAGATGTGAAGGTCCATTTGGAATTAATATCATTGTAAATCAGTCAAACATCCACATGCACAAGCAAATTGATCTATGTGCAAAATATGCACCCGACTTTATCATCACTTCACTTGGAAACCCAAAGGAAGTAATTGAGAAATGTCATCCTCAAGGTACAAAAGTTATCTGTGATGTTGTTGACCTAAAATATGCAAAGAAAGTTCAAGATCAAGGAGCCGATGCAGTAATCGCTGTAAACTCTGGAGCAGGAGGTCACGCTGGACCAACTCCAGCAAGTATTCTTGTTCCATTACTTAAAAGAAATCTTGATATACCAGTTATTTCAGCAGGTGGTATTGCAACAGGTTCTGGTTTATTTAGTATCATGGCCCTTGGCTGTGAAGGTGTTTCAATTGGTTCACCATTTATCGCGACAAAAGAGTCAATTGTTTCAGATGCGTATAAAGAAGCTGTGGTAAATTACGGCGCCAAGGATATCGTCATGTCTAATAAGATCTCAGGGACTCCTTGTACGGTTATCAACACTCCTTATGTACAAAAAATAGGAACAGAACAAAATATCGTTGAAAAGGCCATGAGCAAGAATAAGAAGCTTAAAAAATATGCAAAGATGCTCACTGGTTATAAGGGAATGAAAGCAGTTGAGAAAGCTGCCTTTGGAGCAACATATAAAACTGTTTGGGTTGCTGGCCCTTCAATCGAATTCATTGAGAAAATTGAAACTGTTCAAGAGATTGTTAAACGACTGATAACTGAATATGAAACAGCAGTTGAAGAGTTCTTAGCAAAAAGATCGTAATTATGTTTAAGCTTCCTAAGGTTTTACGTTATCAAAATTTTAGAAAGCTCTATATTGCAGGCTTAACGTCTGAGCTTGGGTCTTTTGTTTCAGAGACGGCCCTCATGCTCTTAGTCTTTGAACTATCAAGTAATAATAAGGCCTATCTCGGTGCTGCTCGAGCAGTATTTCTCTTATTCCTCACTATCGGAAATCTCATCGGTGGTGTTATTGGAGAGAAGTATAATCGCAAGAAGGTATTACTTTTTACCAATTATATTAGAATTCCGATTATCTTCACCATTCTCTTTGTGGAAAGTCCTGAAGTTGTCATTTTATGTGATGGACTCATTGCTCTTTTTACAGGGATGTATAATCCAACACGCCAGGCAATGGTAAATGATATAGTTCCTCAAAAGGATATGAATAAGGCAAACGCATTATTTGGTTCGGCCTTTGCAGTACTTCATATGATTGGACCATTTCTAGGTGCCACAATGTTTACCGCCTTTGGTGGTATTAAAGAAGTCGTTGCCTTAGATTTTCTAACATATATCGTGGGTATCTTCTTTATTATGTCACTAACCTATAATCCTCCTAAACATGAAGAAGATAGTGAGAAGTTCATCTCCGAAATAAAGAATGGAATAAAATACGCCAAGACTCAAAAGCCTTTATCGGCGATTCTATCCAACGTTGTCATCGAGGGGCTCGTTCTTGGGTTTATGTTTCCATTGATACTTCCTTATATGACTGAAGTTCTAGGTGCTACAAAACAAGACTACGGTATTGGACTAGCGCTTTTTGGACTTGGCGGGCTTTTTGGTGGCTGGGCAAGCTCCACTATTCTTAAAGATCAATCTGTTGGTAAAATTATAATAACAGCGCTTTATATTGAACCAATACTAATGGCAGTTTGGCTACTGTCAGCTTCCTACTTTGCAACTTTGATTATCTTCTTTATATGGGGACTTGTTGTCTTTATACGAATAACAAATCAACTAAATTATGTCTCAAATAAAGTAGAAACTAAGTACCTAGCACGTAGTTTTGCCTTGCTCGACTTAGGCTTCGTCGTTCCAAATATACTTGGTGGGATCATTCTTACGTTTATTGGAAATAGTTTTAAAACAGAAGAAATACTCTATATCGTATGTATCGCATTTTGCACCTTGATTTTTCCAAGGATGTTATTTTCCGATATGAAAGCATTATTTAATATTAATAACGAAACTGTCGAAAGGGATACATCAATCCAAGACAGTATATAAAAAGTTATTAGAAGGTATCAATATGACAACAATTTGGTTAAGAGATGAAGATAAAGAGTTTGAAAAAAGAACTCCTCTAACACCAGAAAATGCAAAGAAGCTTTTGGACGCAGGTTACAAAGTTATTGTAGAAAAATCTAATGACCGTATCTTTCCTATCCAAGAATATGAGAAATTAGGTTGTGAAATTAAAGAAAGTCATGCCTGGATTGAAGAAGCTCCAGTCTCGGATGATGTCTTTATTTTAGGACTAAAAGAATTAAAAGAAACCGACACATTTCCACTTAAACATAATCACATTTACTTTGCCCATATCTATAAAGGACAAAATGGAGCCGAAAAGGTTTTCCATCGCTATAGTGAAGGTCAAGGAACACTCTTTGATCTTGAGTTCTTGTTAAATGAAGATAAACGTAGAGTAGCAGCATTTGGCTACTGGGCAGGATATGTTGGGGCGGCCTTGAGTGTAGAGAACTTCTTCTCAGAGTCTCCAGCTCCTCTGCGACATTACTCTTCAAAAGATGAATGGCTAAAAATTATAAATGAAAAGAGACAAGGAAAAAGAAACCCTTGTACCTTTATCATTGGCGCTTTAGGGCGTTGCGGAAGTGGTGCTAGAGAGCTACTTGATGATCTTGAACTTGAATCAGTTAATTGGGATGTGGATGAAACAAAGAAAGGTGGCCCTTTTGAAGAAATCATTAATGCCGACATCTTTATCAATACAGTTCTTATGACAACTAAGATTCCTCCATTTCTTGATAAATCACTTATGGAGAGAAATCAGAAACTCTCTTATATCTGTGATGTAAGTTGTGATCCAAATAGTGACTTAAACCCTATTCCTATTTATGACGTGCATACAACATGGGATAAACCTTTACATAGAATCGAAAGTTCTATCGATCATGAATGCAATATTATCGCCATTGATAATCTTCCTTCGGCCCTACCAAAAGAGAGCTCGATTGATTACTCGAATCAATTGATTCCTCACCTTTTAGAACTTAAGAATGCGAAGAATTACTTTACGTGGTCGCATGCTAAAGAGATTTTTGAAACGAAGAAGTCTGCTAATAAGTAAGCATGTTGCTAACTTTAGCAAAGCTAAAGTGTCGCTTTTCCTTTGCGATAACTTTCCCATTGCTCCTGAGAAAACAAAACCGACATAAACGTCGGTTTGTTTAAATCGCTTTTTAGCTAAAGATTGGGGAGCTAACACTGCATCATATCTTAGCTTCGCTAAGATGCTGCAGCTGTTTTTACATGGTCGCATGCTAAAGAGATTTTTGAAACGAAGAAGTCTGCTAATAAGTAAGCATGTTGCTAACTTTAGCAAAGCTAAAGTGTCGCTTTTCCTTTGCGATAACTTTCCCATTGCTCCTGAGACAACGAAGCCGGGCTTGAACCCGGCTTGTTGAAATAATTTTTTTAGCTAAAGACTGGGGAGCTAGCGCCGCAAACAATAGACTGGCCTTTATGGTCACGATGACCGGTATGTCAGCGAGAGGCAGGAGCCGAAGCTGACGAGGGCGGCCAATTTTGCGGGGCACTAAATTAGACCACCACGTCTAAGTAGTGCATCAACCTCTGGCTCACGGCCACGGAATCTCTTATAAAGATCCATTGGGTGTTCTGAGCCACCTTTTTCAAGGATATTCTCTCTAAAACGATCAGCAATTGTCGTATTAAAAATCCCTTCCTCTAGGAAAAGTTCAAATGCATCAGCATCAAGAACTTCTGCCCACTTATATGAGTAGTATCCAGCAGAATATCCACCAGCAAAGATATGTCCAAATGCTGTAGAAGTCATTGTTCCTGGAATCTTTGGAAGAAGTTGAACATCCTTAGTTGCTAGAGTTTCAAATTCTTCTACATTTGTAATATTTGAAGGATCACCTGAATGCCATGCCATATCAAGAAGCCCAAGACTTAGTTGGCGAATCGTGTGACGTCCTTCACCAAAGTTTGAACTATCTTTTAGCTTTTGAACTAATTCTTCTGGGATTAGCTCTCCTGTTTCATAGTGCTTAGCAAATAGATCAAGACATTCTTTTTCAAATGCCCAGTTTTCCATTATTTGAGAAGGAAGTTCAACGAAGTCCCAGAATACATTTGGACCAGAAAGCATACGGTACTGACATTTTGTTAGAATACCATGAAGTGCGTGTCCAAATTCGTGGAATAGAGTCGTCACTTCATTAAAAGTTAGAAGTGAAGGCTTTGTTGTCGTTGGCTTTGTAAAGTTACAAACGTTAGCAATATGTGGACGGATATCCTCACCATTTTGAACATATTGTTCTCTAAATGCAGTCATCCATGCTCCACCACGCTTTGAAGAACGTGGGAAGTAGTCACCGTAGAATAATGAAATAAAGTTACCATCGCGATCTGTAATTTCATAAGTCATTACATCATCGTGATACTTTGGAACATTACTAACTTCTTTAAAGTTTAGTCCGTATAATTTTGTTGCAACTTCAAATACTCCATTAAGAACATTTTCTAATTTGAAGTATGGCTTAAGCATTTCATCATCAATGCTATACTTTTCTTTCTTTAACTTCTCATAGTAGTACATATAGTCCCATGATGCGAAGTCTTCGATACCATCTTTTTCTTTTGCATATGCTTTTACTTCATCCATATGCTCAAGTGCAGCTGGCATGGCTTTGTCTTTTAATTGGTTTAAAAGATCAAAAACATTCTTTGCACTCATTGCCATGCGCTCTTCTAAAATATAGTCCGCGTGGCTCTTATAACCAAGAATCCCAGCTCTTTCATGTCTAAGCATAGCGATTCTCTTAACGATTTCTTGGTTATCAAGTTCATCACCCTTAGCACACTTTGTCCCAGAAGCGATTGTCATCTGCTTTCTTAGCTCACGATTTTGGGCATAAGTAATGAATGGCCCAAAGCTTGGATAATCAAGAGTGAAAACCCACTTACCATCATGACCTTTTTCAGTAGCTGTCATTGCAGCAGCTTCAATAAGTCCTTCAGGAAGTCCAGCAAGATCTTCTTGATTATCAATTACCATTTCAAAACGATTCGTTTCTTTTAAAAGATGATCAGAGAACTCAAGACCTAACTTAGAAAGTTCTTCATCAATCTTTCTTACCTTATTCTTATCATCTTCATTTAAAAGAGCACCGTTTCTTACAAAGCCTTTGTAGATTTTGTTAAGAAGTGTAGTTTGCTCAGCATTTAAATCTTCATTCTCTTTGTTATCAAAAACAACTTTAACCTTTGCAAATAAGTCAGCATCAAGGTTAACGTCATTTCCATGTGCAGTTAAAAGAGGAGAGAACTCTTTTGCAATCTCATTCATCTCATCATTTGTATTTGCAGATTTTAGGTTAAAGAAGATCATTGAAATATCTTCAATAGCGCTTCCAGAAGTTGCATATGGCTCAATAATATTGGCAAATGTTAGCTCTCCATCAAAGTTTTTAATGGCCTCGATTTCTTCTTTGTGCATCTTAATGGCCTCTTTAATGGCCGGCATATAGTGCTCATTTTTGATCTTATCAAATGGTCTTGCGCCATATGGATTCGTAAATTTCTCTAATAATGGATTAGACATATAGACTCCTAAATATAGTTTATGAATATTTTTACGCTGAACGAAATTTATAGGCCATAAATGAGGCCAGAGATATCCAGAGTAACACTGATATTAGTAGCATATTCTGAGTGAAAGCTAAACTTGTAAAGACTAATAATAATGCTGAAATCCCCATTTTTGACGCACGGTACACAATCATATCAACAATATACTTGGCCCCATACTTTTGTTTCTGCGTTAAAGGGAAATAGAGCATCTCCTTTGCTGCAGAGAATATAGAATAGTCGAGCCCTTTAAAACCAACAAAGAGGATTGCCGTTCCTAGAAGACCTAAGAATTGACCGCGATCCAATATAATTAAGACAAGGAAAACCACTGGAACCAAAATATGTACTATTGGAATTTTTAAATACTTAAAAGCAATTGGAATAACTAAGAGTTGAACAACAAGAGAGAGAATATTAATGGAAGAATATATATTTCCAAGATATGCACCTTTTGCATCAGCACTCTCAAAAACCTCTAGGCCGAGATTAAACTTAAAGTTAGCAAGATTAATAACGAATTGAGATAAAATAATTAATCCACAAATCGAAAAGACGTAAGCCTTCTTTCCTTCTAGAGAAGTTATTGGAGACTTATCTTTTGCTTCAAGAAACTGCTTTTGAGTAAAACTAAAAATTAAAATCACGAGTGCCAAAACAAATAAACCTGCACTTGCCGCATAAAAAACACCGACGTTCTTCATAAGACTAGTGGTTAATAGACCACCAAAGACACCACCAATAGAACCTAAAGCGCCAAGAGGGCCATAGACAAGTTTTGCTGTTTTAATATTGATTACAGAGTTTAAATAACCCAATGACAAATGAACAACGAGAATAATATAAACTTCTTTCCATACTGCAAAGACACCACTACCAAATGCTACTCCATTAAATGAAGCAATAAGGGCCCCGCCCATTAAGGCAATCGACGTTGCAACAATTGTATTAAAGATTGCACCAATCGAATAAAGTGTCTGTAAGATATTGATGATGCTAACACTAATTCCTAAGAACATTACAGAGCTTAACCAGATCCATGGAGTGCTTTTTGCACCATAGCTATCAATAAATAATGCCGTAGCACTTGAGCGAATCATAGGATAGGAGAAGAAAGCTAAAAATAGAGTTAGTGTTACGACAAAAATATTTTTTCGTTCAGAAACACTTAATGAAAGAAATCCGTGATGAATTTCTTTAACAGCAGTAATAAGACTTTTCATTATTCAATCACCATTAAAGAGAACTTCTTACCCTCTAAAGACGAAATAGTCGAAAGATCAAACCACTTACCTGTCTCTAATTTAATATTTAAAAGGTCCTTACGAGTGTTTTTACTAATGAGATCTAATGAATATGATCCCGCTTTTTTATGACAGATCATAGACAGCTGAGTGCCACTTAGATCTAAATCAAATTCATCTCCATTCATTGAGATTAATTCTGAAATAGATTCAGAAACTTTATCTTCGATAGTTGTTTCTTCTTTTAATTTAAACTTACAAAATTCAGAATTAAAAATAGGTATCGTATTAACTTCAATATCAGAGCGAAAATGAGATTTTATAATTTTAGAAATAAAGATTTGACGAGTGGGTTTAACTTTTACATCTAAACAATGAGACTTTGGAAGAATCTTTATGGACTCACCCTCAATTAGATATTCTTTAATTTTTAAACGAGTTGCGTGAATAGAAGGACCTTTCTTAAAACAAAACTCCATTGCATTAACTGATAATGCAATGAAAGCTATTGTAAATATTTTAAGAATCTTGGTCGTCCTCTTGTAAGTAAGTATCACCCTTCTGCCCTTCCATGAACTCTTCAGCAGACTTAAAGTCACAAAGACTTAAAGTTGTTTTAAAATTAAAACCTTTAGGTAGTTTACCATCTTTTGCTAAATCGTCACATGAGCAAGAAAGTGTCTTCATGAAATCGAAGAATTTCGTACTAGTTTCCTCGCTTAAAAGGTGCTCAATCATACATGAATCTTTTTCAGCAATATCTTCAGAAACACCTACAAAATCTTTTAGGAAATAGTAAAGAAGAGTTCTTGATGTAAGAGTGCGATGAACTTCATCATGACCCTTGTCTGTCAGAAGAAGAAACTTTGTATCGTCTTCTTCTTTAACAAGTTCTCTTTTCTTAAGATTATTTAAAGCTGTTGATACAGAACCTTTTGTCAGTCCTAAATCTTTGGCGATATCAGTTACACGAGCATAACCTTTTTCTTCCTTCAATTTATGGATGGCCAACAGGTAGTGGACCATTGAATGTGACAGTTCTGCTTCACGTGGTTTTTTATCTTTCGTATCTAAATTGGCCATGATATTTCTCACAAATTAGGTTATAGCTATAATCTAGCAATTTCAGGTATTTTTGGCAAATACCACAGCGCAATGTGCCCAAATTTTGGTGCATTGAAATTCCCCTTTATTTAGAGCAATAATCCCCATAACCCACTGTAATTACATTAATATACTGACGGCACATATTACAGTCCTCCCTTGCAATGCCTCAGCGTGTTAAAATTAAAAGGAATCTAAATTATTGAGGGAAATCAATGTTAAAGATAAATAAACTCATCATTCTAGCTATTTGGGCCACTATGAATATAGATGCCTTGGCCCAGTCAGCAGGATATACAGCTCCGACTCAAGAAGATGTGAGAACGGGAAATCTTACAGATCAAGATAAGATGAAGATGGAAAACTTCACTCATGCTGGTTATCAGAAGCGTGAGGCGGAGGAAGCGTGGGCAGAAGAATGTGGTACCGATGCTTATTGTGACAATATTAAAAATGGTGGAGATGCCACTGAAGGTGAGAAATTCTTAGGGATGTCCCCACAACTATTTAAGGCCGTTGCTCAAGCCTACTCAATGATTATGCCGGCAATTTCACAAGCTGGTGGTGGCGGAACCTTTGGAAAAATTGATCGCACAACAAAGAAGGATGTTACAAAAACATGGTCTGAACGTGGTGTAACAAAGAAAGATGGTTCATTCCAAGTTACAGATGAAGATAAATTTAAGGAATGGAATAACTCAAATGAAAATCCAGTAGATAAAGATGCCGCTACAAAGCAAGCCAATACAGAAGAATCAAAAGCCAAAGAGGAAGAAGGTGCTGATTATTGTCAGTATATCCCAATGGGAACAGAAATTATCGCACGCGCAACTCAAAAGCGAAGCGATGAATTTGCACTAGCATCTCAGCCAGATATTGAAAATGCACAAAGTGCGGCCCTTTTTAAACAAGCGCGATCACACCGTGACCGCCAAAAGTCAGTAGATATTCAAAGAAAAGGTTGGGGAGCAACAACAGTTTGCTACACGGCCTCTATTGCAATGATGGGTGGCTCATTTACAAGCCCTACTAACGTTTTAAAACTTGCAGCCTCTGCATTAATGACAAAATACTATATGTGGGAATATGGAATGCATGGTGATGCTGCAGACAAGCTAAACTCAGTTGGTAAGAAATTAAGTGGAAAAGGAAAATGTAATCCTGTTTCAGATAGAGACTGTTACTGTAGTCAGCCAGAAACACAAAATGATGTAACTTACTGTTACCCAC
This sequence comes from Halobacteriovorax vibrionivorans, assembly GCF_003346865.1. NCBI lineage: Bacteria > Pseudomonadati > Bdellovibrionota > Bacteriovoracia > Bacteriovoracales > Halobacteriovoraceae > Halobacteriovorax > Halobacteriovorax vibrionivorans. The sequence continues at coordinate 622,594 of NZ_QDKL01000001.1, forward strand.
AAATCGCTCAACGTAAGGCCCAAAACGGAAACTACCAAGTATCTTGTGTTGATAATAATGTAAAAGAAGATGTTGGTTGTAGTTGTCGCCAAACTAATACATGTCTTGATACGAGAATCTCAGCAAAGATCAATGATATGTACATTCCAGGGGGACTTGGATCAAGCCTTGATAACTTCTATAAAATGACAAATGGAGTTTCAAAACCTGAAGGAGCCTCTGACTCGTACCGCGCAACTGCAGGTAAGATCTTTGCAATGGCCAATGATAAAGTAAGAGATGCACTTGATAAGGTTGAACTTCCAAGTTCATATGAAAAGAAGAATGAAGAAGTTGCCAATGCCCTTAGAGACTTTGGACTAAATGGTACGGTTGCAAATGCAATGTCAGCGGCACCAGAGACGAAAGAAAGCAAGAAAGCAGAACAAACACTTAGAAAGCGTTATGGAAGCGGCCTTAAGTATAAAGGAAAGTATGCTAGTTATAAGAAAAAAGATAACGGACTTTATTTTAAAGGTGGAAATGGGCTTAACAAGAAAAAGAAATCAGATAAAAAGGTTGTAAACCCTTATGCTCACCTTCTAAAGAAAAAGAAGAAGAAAAACGCAAGAGCAACTGCTGATATTTTAGACTATTCAATAAAGGCACAAAAAAACGCTGGTATCACAAAAGATAAATCGAGAAATATCTTTGAGATTATTTCAAGACGATATCGATATTCAGCAACAAAGAAATTAGGAATTCAATAAAGAAATATTTAATTAAAGGAATTTTCATGGAAGAAAATTACAAGTTACCAATTCTCATTTTTGATGATGAATGCCCTCTTTGCATTCGCTTTAAAGACTCTCTAGCAAGGCTAGAAGGTGCTAAAAAGATCTCTTTCATCCCAGTAAATGATAAAAAAGTGTATGAACAATTCAAAGAACTTGGACTAAATGAAGAGGAATGCCAAAATGTGGTTCACTACATCACTTCAGATAAAAAGGTTCTAAAAGGTGAAGATGTAATTGCTCACCTAGTGAAACTCTATCCTCTTGTACACAAGTTTAGCTGGCTAATAGAAAGTGACATGGGAAAGAAAGCAACAGACTACTTTCACAAAACAACTAATGCCTATCGCAAAATGATAAAGAGAAAATGTCCTAATTGTATGAAACACGCTTAATCTAGCGAACAAGACTTTTACGAGAAAACATTCCACGATTATACGGCTCTAAAGTTAGGGCCGTTAATACCCAAGTTAAACAAAACTCTGCAAATTGAACCTTATTATCACTTGGTATAAACAGAGTAATAATAAGAAGGATTAAGAAGATTATGATATGAGTTGCCTTCGGCACAGGAAGTGCAAAAGCGTCGATTACGTTCTTAAACTTATCAACCTTTAAATAAAAAACTGGAACAGCAAATAAATAGAAGAAAAGAACTCCTCTAAGAAAGAGGTTCCAAGACTCATGACTAACACCACGGGCAATTAACCAATTTTGAAAGTTCGTTTCTAATAAAACACTATTAGCATCTCTAAACATCTCAGGTGAGTGCCAACCAAATAAACGTTGTCCCCAACTAACCTCTTCTAATGCACAGATTACATAGAAGATCCCCAAAACAATGAGCATCGTAAGAAACTTTTTATCTCGGAAATTTGAAAGAACTTTACGGCGGTAGAAGTAACCGAATGAGATTAGACAAAGGCCTGCGAAGGTAAACCACTCAAGTAGGCCATTATGTGTACTAAGCACATTATCGAAATAAGCTAAATCTGTTCTTGAAATATAGAGACTATAAATTCCAATTACAAAAATAACGAAAAACGAGATATATTCTGTCCATTTAATTTTAAACATATCTTTAATTTTCACCGAGGTCTGAAAACATGTCAATGCGGGTTTTATGCCTGCCACCTTCAAACTCAGTGGCCAGCCAAATCTTAGTCATGGCAATAATCTCTTCACTATTTGAAATACGCCCACCAAAGCAGATAACATTAGAGTTATTATGCTCGCGAGACAATCTTGCATCATCCTCAGTATGGCATAGAGCTGCTCGAATTCCCTTGAACTTATTAGCAACCATACTCACACCAATCCCCGATCCGCACAGAAGAACTCCACGCCCTTCTTTTTGAACGGCCTTAGCAAGTGCAATAGCATATTCGGGATAGTGACAAGATTCAGTAGAATGAGTACCAAGATCCTCAACATCATAGCCTTCACTTATTAAGAATTTCTTAACAGATTCTTTCTGCTCAAATGCACCGTGATCAGTTGCTAGGAATATTTTCTTACTCATGACTTTACCTCAAATAAGAAAGCCTCCTTTCGGAGGCTTTTATAAATTAATAGCGTGTATTGGCTAGTAACGATAATGCTCTGGCTTGTATGGACCTTCAACTGGTACGCTGATGTATTCAGCTTGTTGAGGAGAAAGTTCATCGATTTCAACATTGATTCTCTCAAGGTGAAGACGAGCAACTTTTTCATCAAGGTGCTTAGGTAGCATATAAACATTGTTCTCATACTTACCAGCATTTTCCCAAAGTTCCATTTGAGCAATTACTTGGTTACAGAATGAGTTCGACATAACAAATGAAGGGTGCCCTGTTGCACAACCAAGGTTAACTAGACGACCTTGAGCAAGAAGGATGATTCTCTTACCATCTTTTGCTGTATATAGATCAACTTGTGGCTTGATATTATCTTCTTCATAATTGTTATGTAGGTGCTTAATATCGATTTCATTATCAAAGTGACCGATGTTACAAACAATTGCACCATCTCTCATCTTATCTAAGTGAGAAGCGTTAATTACGTGGTAGTTACCTGTAGTTGTAACGAAGATATCACCTTCAAGAGCTGCTTTATCCATCTTCATTACTTCGAAACCTTCCATTGCTGCTTGAAGAGCACAAATTGGATCGATTTCAGTAACGATAACTCTTGCTCCAAGACCTTTGAAAGACTGAGCAGAACCTTTACCAACATCACCGTAACCAACAACAACACAAGTCTTACCAGCGATCATTACATCTGTTGCACGCTTGATACCGTCTACTAGAGACTCTCTACATCCGTAAAGGTTATCAAATTTAGACTTTGTAACAGAGTCATTGATATTGATTGCTGGCATCTTAAGAGTTCCAGCTTTTACTCTTTCATATAGTCTATGAACACCAGTCGTTGTTTCTTCAGAAAGACCTTTGATTCCATCGATTAATTCTGGGAATTTGTCGTGAACCATATTTGTAAGGTCACCACCGTCATCAAGGATCATGTTAAGAGCTGATCCATCTGCCCACTTAAGAGTTTGCTCGATACACCAGTCAAATTCCTCTTCGTTCATACCTTTCCAAGCAAAAACAGGAATTCCAGCAGCAGCGATGGCCGCAGCAGCTTGATCTTGAGTTGAATAAATATTACAAGATGACCATCTTACTTCAGCACCTAGTTCAACTAGAGTCTCAATAAGAACAGCTGTTTGAATTGTCATGTGAAGACAACCAGCGATTTTTGCACCTTTAAGTGGCTTTGAAGCACCAAACTCTTTACGTAGAGACATTAGTCCCGGCATTTCAGTTTCAGCAATTTTAATTTCTTTTCTTCCCCAGTCTGCTAGGGAAATGTCAGCTACTTTGTAGTCTGTAAAGCTCATGAATTCCTCACTTGTATGTTTAACTAAATTATTAAAATATTTATGTTGGAAACTATATCAGTAAGTTCTTCAAGTTTGAAGTCTATACGGCTCAATAATCACCTTTTTATGGGTATTTTTAGACAAAGAATGAACGAAATTTTACTAACTTAGGTTATTTTCTTTGACACACGCCAAAATAAAGCATAAATCCAGCCTATGAATAATCAAAGAAATAGCAATAAAGTCATTAATGACAAGAGTTTTTATTTTGCTTCTTGCCCTCGTGGTTGTGAGCAATACCTCGTCAATGAGCTTCGTGCCAATGGTATTGAAGGAAAGGCCGGCCGTGGTGGTGCAGCTTTCAAGGCCAGAAATAAGGCCACTGTAGAATATATTTTAAATGCCCGTATTGCTTCTCGTGTTTTTAAAGAAGTTGGATATTTCTATATCCGTGATGAAAAGCAGATTTATAAAAGAGCTGGGGAGCTTCCATGGGAAGACTACATCACACCAGATCAGACTTTTAAAATCAATACTCTTTTAGATGGTGAAAGTAAGGAGCTGTTTAAAAGTTCAATCTTCCTATCACAAACTCTAAAAGACTCTCTCGTTGATTATATGAGAGATAAGTTTGGCAAGCGTCCAAATGTTGAAACAACAACGCCTACAGTAACTTTCCTACAACGAGTTGAAAAAGTTAAAGAAGGTTGTAAGGTAATCGTTTACGCTGACATGGTTGGTGAGTCTCTTGATAAAAGAGGTTATCGTGAATCAGGTCACCGTGCACCTTTACGTGAAAACCTAGCGGCTTCACTTATTGCGGAAACAAAGTGGGACTGCCAAGGACCTTTCTATGATCCAATGGCAGGTTCTGGAACGATTCTTATTGAATCGATAATTTATTTTCTAAAGTTATCACCAGCATTTTTTAGACTTAAGAAGAATACGACTCCATATTCATTTACTAATCATCCATGGTTTCAAGATTCAAATCTTGTGGATTGGTACTTTGATAAAGTTCATGAAGTAATGACAGACTCACAAGAGAAGATTGATTCTATCCCAAGTGATAAATTCTTTTATAATGATGCAGATGTTGAGAACTTCAAGCTTGCAAGAGCTCACTTACTCGACTGCTTCGGCCGTGTAGACTTTGTTAATTTCAATTGTGAAGAGTTTTCTAAAGCATCTGTACCTGCAGGGTTTGAAAGAGGTATTGTTCTATTCAACCCTCCATATGGAGAGAGAATTCAAGCAATTGGTTTTGAAGATATCAATGATTTCTACTATGAGATTGGAGAGACATTAAAGAATAATTTTAAAGGATCAACTGCATATATTCTTACTGCCCATGGGCCACTAAGAAAGAATATTCGCCTAAAAACTTCTAAGAAGACAGAGTTTTTAAATGGCGACATAGAATGCCGCCTTTTAAAATATGAATTAATGTAATCTTAACTTTCTAAGAATTCCGTTAGATTCATAGCAAGCTTAGGTAAAGCGTATTTAAGAAGCGAGTTCTTATTTGCAACTTTATCCTTGTGCTTTGCCGATTTTGAAAAGAAGTATGTTCCGATATCTGAATCTTTAAGAAACATTGTATGTCCTTTACCTGCAAACTTTCTTAATACAAAATCTGAATCAAGTAAGCAGATATCGCGGATCATAAAGTTTCGGGCCATATAGATTATAATCACTTGATCTGAAAGATCACAAAATGACTTCCTAACCTTCACACCTTTAGGTGAAGTTTGATCTCCCCAATGTACAACGACTTCAACTCGTTTATTATCAGTCGTATAAAAATCGAATCCTCTTTGAGAAGTTGACTTCTTTTGCATCAAACCAAAGATACACTTTGCATACCATTCACCTAACTGAACAGGTAGCTTCTTACCGTTAAAAATAATATGCTCATCTCTTAAAATGTCATAAACCTTATTAACGGTTTCAATTGCATCAAAGATTCTCTTATTATCTGGAAGATGGATAATCATGACCTGCTTGGCCTGAGTTCTCTTAAGCTTACGAGAGAATTGATTCTCATACCATTGAGTAAACTCTTTATCACCAACGAGATCAAGGGAGTCATAAATATATCCCTTGCTCAATAACTCTGACTCATTAAACTCTTCTACTTTTTTTTCCATGAAGCTTAAGGGTGCATATTCCCCTTTCTTCTTCATGACATAAATATTGTCTTTATAGTAGTTGCTACTACCATGAGTTGATTCATTAAAGAGATCAACTCCTTTAATCATACTTTCCATTACTCACACCCGTGTTTTTAATACTTCAAAATTAAACATTGATTGAAGTTAGATCTTCTTCAAAATTTAAAACACTATGAGCAAGACCAATATTGCGTGTTAGCTGATACTGGCAGAATACTTTAAAGTCATCAATTTTTGATTGATAATACTTTTTCTCTTCTTCACTAGAAGCGTTTTTCAATTCATTTTGAGCAATACAAGCATGCTCAAGTAAAAGCCAAGAAACAACAAGGTTTCCACAATAAGTTAGGAAGTCAGTTGCATATGCCATAACACCATTTTGGTTCTTTTCGGCCATAAGCTTTCCAAACTTCTTAACAACTTCTTCACTCATCTCCATTGATTTTCCAATCATTGAAATTTCATGAGGAAATGACTTTGCTTCTTCTTTATTCATTGTTGCTTGAATCTTTTTTCCTACATTAAAGAATGTCTCACCTTTATCCATAAGGATCTTTCTCATAACAAAGTCAATTGCTTGAATTCCGTTAGTTCCCTCATAGATTGTTGCAATCTTTGTATCACGCATGAATTGTTCAATACCGTATTCAGTACAATAACCATAACCACCGTGAACTTGAACACCTTCACTTGCGATATTGACACCTTCATCTGTACAGTACCCTTTACAGATTGGAGTAAAGAGAGCAATTTCATTTTCTGCAACCTCATCTCCTTTCTCTGCCTTATCAAATAGATTAGCAGTATAAAGAGTAAGAGCTCTTAGCCCTCTTGCCGTCGATCTCATCTTAAGTAGCATTCTCTTAACATCTGGCATATTAATAATTTCAGTACCAAATTGTGAACGCTCTCTTGCATATTGCTCAGATAGTTCATAACAAAGGTTTGACTGCGCTTCACCTTGAAGTCCACAAAGTAGTCTTGCTTCATTCATCATGATGAACATATTTTTCATACCATCAAATTCTTCACCAATAAGCTCACCAACACATTCTCCGTCTTGGCCAAAAGTTAGCTCACAAGTTGCCTGAGCATGAATTCCCATTTTATGCTCGATCTTCGTGCATTTAACATTATTTGATTCTCCTGAATCAACGTTAAATCTTGGAACGATAAATAGAGAAAGTCCCTTTGTTCCCTCAGGTGCTCCTGGAGTTCGTGCAAGAACGAGGTGAATATTATTCTCGTAAAGATCACTCTCACCAGAAGAGATAAAAATCTTTACGCCATTGATTGCATATTTTCCATTATCAAGTGGCTTTGCCGTTGTCTTTGCATTCCCAACATCAGATCCTGCTCCTGGCTCAGTCAGACACATTGTCCCACCCCATTCACCAGTCATCATCTTCGTTACAAAAAGATCTTTTTGTTCCTGAGATCCAACTTTTAGAATTACATTCATCGCACCTTGAGATAGTCCGTAATACATTGACCAAGCAACGTTTGAACCAATTGCCATTGAAGTACATGCTACTTTTAAAGCATGTGGAGCTGGCATCCCACCAACCTCTTCAGGATAGCCAAGTGCATACCAACCATTTTCATAGAAATTCTTATTAACTTTGTGAAACATTTCTGGAACGATAACATTACCGTCCACATGCTTTACCCCAATCTCATCACTTTCTTGACGAGTTGGATAGATTTCGTTTTCTACAAATTTATCAAATTGGATGAGGATATCCTTTAATTCGGCCTCACCGTAGCCGAGTTCACCGGCCTGTTCTTGAATTTTGCACGTTTTAAATAGATTGAAATTTACATCCATTAAGTCTGTACGATACTTTGCCATATAATAGTCCTTTTTTAATACTAAAACACTATTATTATAAATGATGTTCAGGTTTCATGCACGTAAAGACAAATTTAGCCGGCGTAAATTAGGTTTAATTTAATAAAAAAGCGCGGATATTGCCGCGCTTTTTTGTCAGGTATGTATTTGGGGGATTTAAATCTTAGTAAGGAGTAGCATTAACAGTTGTTGCTTCTCTTGAAACAGGTTGTCTAATAAGGGCCTGATTCATATCAATTAAATTAGCAGCGCCGTTAATCTTAATTACCCAGCGACGAGAACTGATTCTCTTAACATACTCACAATCGGATTGTGAGCCATATCCTAAAGAATAGAACTGAGTGCAGTTCATATTATCTGAATATCTATAATAGCGTCCGTAAGGATCAACTTTATATAAATTACCATTTGCATTGGCAGACATTACATATGATGCAAGATTATTTGCAAGAGATGATAATGAACTTCCAAAGTGGGCATCTTCTGAGTATGTGTATTGAGTACCATAGTAATTTACATTACGATTAATAACTCCATTTGCACCTAACTCTCTAAAACCAATGTCTTGGTTATTATAACTTGATGAAGATGACGAATATGTACAAATTGTTCCATACCATTTTTCTTCACAATCTTGAGAACCATAGCTTGAGTTAGACTTTTGGAAAGCATAAAGGCCTTGAGGCGAGCTTTGACCAAAGTTATTATTGGCGATTGCATTTGCTAGTTGCTGTGCTGTTACAAGACTAGATGCAAGGCCATTAGTTGTACCATTGTTTACATTTACATTGTAATTGAAGCCACTACCATTTAGGCCTCCTCCGCCGTCAGATCCACATCCGACTAGTGAAGCAAGAACAATGACTGATAGAATCGAGTTCTTTAAGTTAAGTTTCATAATATTCTCCGTGTTTGTGTGTGTTTTAAACAATTTGCCTATATATATACAAGTTGCGTGCCAAGTTTTAAGATGAGATTACAAGTAATTAGAAAGCACCATGTGTATAAAAAGTGAACACATTGGGGTATTTTGTATAAACTTTAAGTAGTTATAAAATGTGTTTTGTACAAACACTTTGCTAGGATCGTGATTATGTCGATAAAAAATATAAGTAAAAAGGCCCTCTTAGTTATCCTTGATGGTTTCGGAATTAGTGAAAACACTGAAAAGAATGCTATTAGAGACGCAAAAACACCAACCATTGATAAGTTGTTTAAGACTTATCCATACACAAATATTCAAGCAGGTGGCGTACTTGTTGGACTCCCTAAAGGTGTTGTTGGTAATTCTGAAGTTGGGCATATGAACTTAGGAGCAGGTCGTGCTATTAGGCAAGACTTGGTTCGTATTAATGAGTCGATAAAGAAGGGCAACCTTTGTAGTCAATATCAACTTCAAAAGCTTATTGATACAGCAAAGAAGAATAATAATCGCATCCACCTTTTAGGACTTCTTTCTGATGGTGGCATTCACTCACATATAGAACACACTAAAGAGATCATTAAATGTCTTAAAGAAAGTGGTATTGAAGTCTTCGTCCATGCTTTTATGGATGGAAGGGATACTCCTCCGGCCTGTGGTGATATGTACTTAAAAGATATCGTTGGATATGAAGGCAGCCACTTTGCTTCAATGCAAGGGCGCTCAATTGGAATGGACCGTGATCGCAGATGGGAAAAGATTAAAAAGTCTTACGATATGTATTTAGGTAACGGGGACATTACAGATCTTTCTCCTATGGAATATCTTAATAGCGAATATGAAGCTGGAAGAACTGACGAGTTTATTGCACCAGCATTATTTAATAAAGACTATGCTATTAAAGAAGGTGATTGTGTCTTCTTTACAAACTTTAGACCAGACCGTGCAATCCAGCTAACTCTAGCTTTCAATTATCCAGAGTTCAGTGAATTTGAAAGGCCTTTCTTTCCTGCAATGTTTCTTTGCATGACTCCTTATATCCCTGATGAAATGGATTTACCGGTTCTCTTTGATAAAGAGAAACTTAAAGGAACAATGACAGAGTACTTAAGTGACCAAGGCCTAAAACAATTAAAAATAGCCGAAACAGAGAAGTATGCTCACGTAACTTTCTTTTTTAATGGTGGTGAAAAAGAGCCTTTTGCAGGAGAAGACCATCTTCTTATTCCATCACCAAAAGAAGTTTCAACATATGATGAAAAGCCACAAATGAGTGCTCCAGAAGTTACTGAAAAACTCTTAGCAAAAGTATCAAAATATGACTTTTCTGTTGTTAACTTTGCAAACTCAGATATGGTCGGCCATACAGGAAATTATGAAGCTGCTGTACAAGCGATAGAGACTCTTGATGAGTGTCTCGCAAAACTTTATAAGAAGTGTGAAGAGGAAGGGATAACAATGATTATCACAGCTGATCATGGAAATAGTGATCAAATGGTTCATAAAGATGGAACTCCTCACACAGCTCACACTGGAGCTCTTGTTCCATTTTGTGTCGTTAACGAAAAATTAAAAGATAAAGCTTTTACAATTGCACCGGGTGAACATTCATTAATGGATGTATCTCCTACTTGTCTCTATATTATGGGACTTCATCAAGCACCTAGCTTTACTGGACATCATATCTTTGAATAGGAAATTTTATGAGTGAAGAAACAAAATCAAATAATAATATAAATAGAATTGCAGTACTATGTAGTGGCGGTGACAGCCCAGGAATGAATTGTGCAATTCGCGCTGTAGTTAGAACTTGTCTAGCTAATGATATAGAAATATTTGGAATACGTCGGGGCTATGCAGGTCTTCTCGAAGGTTCACAACATCAAATGGATACAGCAAGTGTTGGAAATATTCTCCAAAAAGGTGGAACGATTCTACAAACCTCACGCTGTCCAGAGTTTATTAAACCAGAGATTAGAGCTGAAGCTGCACATATACTAAAAAGGAAGAATATTGATGCGCTAATTGTTATTGGTGGTAATGGATCATTCAATGGTGCATGGGAGTTACATAAGGAGCATGGAATTCCTGTCGTTGGAATCCCTGGAACGATTGATAATGATATCGAAGGAACTGACTATTCAATTGGATTTGATACAGCAGTGCAAACTGCAATCGAAGCTGTCGATAAGATCCGCGATACGGCCCACTCTCACGATAGAACGTTTATCGTTGAAGTTATGGGAAGAAAGTCTCCGGCCATCGCTCTTCATGTGGGACTTTGTACTGGTGCTGAAAATATTATCTTTCCAGTTCAAGAAGAAAAAGAAGTTGATATCGACACAATTGCTAATGATATTAAAAGAGGTCTTAAAAGAGGCAAAGGCTCTTCAATTATTATTGCCTCAGAAGGTGAAACAGAAGGCCTTTCACATTATGTTCACAATGAACTCCTTGATAAGCACAAGCTCGATTCAAGAGTATGTATCCTAGGCCATATTCAACGAGGTGGAAACCCTACTGCCAGAGATCGTTTCATTGCAACCCAAATGGGACATCTTGCTGTGAAGTCACTTCTTGCTGGTGAGAAGGCCAGTGTAACGGCAGAACAAAATGGACAAGTTGTACTAGAAAAACTTGAAAACTGTCTTGGTAAGAAGTTTGAAGTTGAAGAAAAGTATGTTGAAATTGTAAAAACTCTATCAAAGTAATTATATGCAAAAAGTATCAAACAAGAATTTATTTATTATCTTTACTATTTTATTTTCAATTTTTTACCTATGGGATATTGGAAACCTCAGTGCACCTCGCCAGGGAACTGAATCATTATATGTCCAAATTTCACAAGAGATGTATGACACCAATAATATAATGACACCTCACTATAGAGGAGAAAGACATTGGTCAAAACCGCCATTTCATTTTTGGATGCCATTTCCACTTTATGCACTAATGGGTGAATCATCTCTGACGGGGGCCCGCGCTTCTCAAGCAATCTTAACGATTATTCTAGCAGTCTTTACTGCCGGCTGGTTAAAGAGAAGATTTCGAATTGAGCCGCTCTTAACCCTCGCCTTCTTCTTAGGAGGCTATGGTGCAATTAAGTTTGGCCGTACTTTCATGATGGAGACATCACTTTCACTGCTTCCATTTATTAGTTCGCTTTTTCTTTTTGATTATATAAAAGACAAATCTAAAAAGAGTTTTATCTTAGCAATATTATTTGGTGGAGCTGGTGCTTTAATAAAAGGCCCCGTAACTATTGTCATGAGCTTTCTTGCGATGAGCTGTTATCAACTATTTCTATACAAGAAAGATAAAAAGTTCATTATCAAAGAATGCTTTTTCTACTTCTTGGCCATAACGATTCTTAGTTGCTCTTGGTATTTTGCAAGTTACCTAAGCTACAAGGAAGAATTCTTTAACTACTTCTTTGTAAGGGAGAACCTTGGAAAATTCGGAAAAGTTCCAATGCCAATGTATAAGGTATTTCAAGGGCTATTTCTTTATACTCTACCATGGGTATTAATTCTTCCTCTGACTTGGAATAAATTAAAGGAAAGCTTTAAAGGCCTTAATAAAGAAACATATTATTTCTTCTTTCACTTTGTGTGCTTCTTTGTCGTATGGCTTATACCTTCACAGAGATCTCATCACTATGCAATTCCAGCAGTGCCATTTTTTATGACATTTCTGTTATTACAAGTTGATCTAGATACTCTTCGAGAAAAATCAAAGTATGTTCTAGCTCTTGTAACACCATTGAATCTTTTATTTTTAGTGATCAGCTGTATTCTTGTATACTTTTCAAATGGTGTAATGATTGCTGTTAATCTTATCTTTTTACTTCTAATCGTTACCTCAATGATTGCTATTGCAAAGAAGAATGTCTTAATTGGATTCAATACAATTGGACTTTATTTAATCTTTCTTTGGTCTATTGTTATTTCACAATTCTATATTCCAGCAGTACCTGAAGGAGCAAAAAGTCTCTTCAAAGACAAGAAGGTTGCCCTTGTTGATCGCAGGTCTTATTTCTACGAACAATCTCTTGAGATGAATGTTGAACCAATTAAAAAGCATCAAGTACAAGACTTCCTAAATAAAGAAAACGCTGTTGTAATTGCTGCCATCTCAAGAATCACACCTGAGATAAGAGACTCTCACAGAGTTATTGCAAAGTGGAATAAATGGGTAAGACGAGCTAGATGGCGTCATATAAAAGCGGCCCTGACACAACGTTCATACGAGCCTCTAAAGGAAGATGTCTACTTACTTATGAAGTAATGCTTTCTCATCATTTCAATGATCCAGTCTGGATCATCAATTGGTAAATCGTGTCCTGCTTGTTCATGTAATTCAAGTGGGGCACCAAGTTTACGAGAAATTTCCTGACTACATTTATAATGAGCAAGCTTGTCTTCTTTACCGGCCAAGACTAATGTTTTTGCTTTAATACTTTGAGGAAGTTTGTAGTGAGAAGCTGCAAACACTTGTCTTAAAAAATTAATTCTTCTTAAAGGCTTATCTTCAAAGAACTCAGCGTAAGCATCAAGTAAATCTTCTGGTAGCTCTTTCATTTTTACAGTTAGAGATAAGGCTTTCTTCTCACGATCTCTTGTGTCTTTATTAAAGATTAACTTTGAAAATGTTCCAATTGCCTCAAAAGATAAGCGATGGAAGATACTTGCAGTGTCTCTAGTTGATGTATTAAGAAGGACAAGATTTTTAAAATCATCTTCATAGCGATCACACCAATCCAATGCCATCATTGCACCCATTGAAATACCGATGACACCCCACTCTCCAGGGTGCTCTTCTTTCAGTTTGAGCCAATCACTTCTTAAATCTTCAACATACGTTGAGATTTTAAGCGGTGAATTCTCTTCATTCTTACTTCCTACTCCAAGGTAATCTAGAGCAAAAACATTTTGTGTTTCATCCATCTCGTGAAGATAGTCAGGAAACTTATACCAATGGCGACTCTCTCTAGCGAGTCCTCTAAGTAATAACCAGTTCACAGTGAATTCTCCTTAACCCATGCTTTTGAACTTCCGACAGCGCGAAATAAGAATTTAATTAACATGATATGTCTTCTCATAGTTCGATCATAACGATGAGATTTTATCGGATTAAAAAGTCCTTCTCTTCTAAAGATTTGCAAAGGATTCTTCTTAACCCAAATCCAACTTCCCATCTCCAATGTTAAGGGTATATAAACTCCATCAGGATTTTCTTGTATATACTCATCGTATAGGTAATCCCATACGTCACCTTCAATAGTGTAACTTTCTGATGTTGGCTCAATCTGATAGATATGGTGTGGATGTGTCTCATTTAGAAGTTGTTCTAAATTCTCCATTTCCGTTATATTTTTAAATGGCGCCAATGTCTTAGAGTAGGGATACCATAAACGATCTTTGAGTCCGAAGCCAGAGTGGAAATCAACAGAGATGGCCCTCTTTGCTTGGAAGATATTCTTACGACAATAATTAACGAGGGCCTGTAGCTCCTCTTCCATTGCAGCATTTTCTTGCCCTTGATACCAAGGAAGCCTCGGCGTCAGCCTTTGCCCTGAAAGGAGAAATTTCTTTTTCTCTAATGCTTTTACAGGAGCATTTCTCATAAGATCAACATCATTAGCATTGGATCTTCTATGATGATACATCCCCCATGGGTTAATGAGCGGGATTGAAATAATTCGATATTTTTCTAAACTTCTTCTTAACTCTTCATCCCAAGATAGTTGCTTAAACAAAGATGTTAAGTAAGTTACCACAACTTGAGTCCCAACTTTTTCAAGTCCATGAACTCCTCCAAATAAAGCTAATACCGGAGCGCTTGGATCATCGCTTCCAATCTCAAAACTATGGATTGGAAAGCTATCACCGTTGTGGTTAATTCTCGTGATTTCTTGGTATCTAACAAGTGGGTCTTCGATTTTTGTTAATTCACCTATGGCATGTAACTCATCGAAGTCTTTCACGATGCTACCTTTGAAAAGTCTTTATATTATATGGGGATAAGAAGATAACAAAGAACATTGCACAACTTACTAGCTCAATAACTTCACCTTTCTTACCATGATCAATCGTTAAAAAAAGAAGATACATCGCAAGAAAGAAGAATGTATGAATTAGCTTTGGTACGGGTACTGCAAAGTCATCAATGATATATTGTACAAAACCAATTGTGCGATAAAGGACTGGTAAAATTAGAACGTAAACACCAGATATAATTCCAGCAATTAAACCAAAGATAACTTTATTGATTTTGAAATCACCAAATTTTAGATTGTGTAATGTAATATCATTTTGCGTATTGTATTGCTGAAAGAACTCTGGAGAACCTAAATCGAATATTCTCTGCCCCCAAGCTATCTCTTCTCCAAAACCGAAGAAGAATAAAGCGGCAAAGGCCAAGAGTGAAAACTTAAATAACTTAGACTTACTATCCTTTAATTTAAAGAATCGCCATAGGCATAGAATTGAAACAAGTAATAAATAAATAGCTTGCTGCATCTCCAAGAAACCATCTTCTACTGTATAAACTCCAGCAAACCAATTCGGGTTTGAAGCAGCAAAATACATCCCAAAGAAAACCATATGGGCAATTGATGTCATGATTATAATTTCTAATTTTCCAACTTGATCTTTAAATACGCTCATTTGGCCATTATAGTCAGCTCCTAGACTTATGGCAATATAGAGAAGATAACGCACTCGGCAATTTTTTTTTGGGTTAAGAGCACTTTGGTAACTGGGCCCAACCTGTCACATAACGCCTCGATAATTTTTCTCTTCTCATCTTCCATGAATCATTATCAACCCCGCAGGCCATTGAACGAATCATACCGCTCCCCTCACGACGGTTAATTTCATCAACAATTTTCATAAGCTTTGCGCTACGTGGATCATCTAACTCTTCAAAGAGACTTTGTTGAATTACCTCATCATCTGAAAAGTCTCCAAGCTTAACTCCGGCCTTTTTAAAACAAACACCCATTTTA
This sequence comes from Halobacteriovorax vibrionivorans, assembly GCF_003346865.1. Lineage (NCBI taxonomy): Bacteria > Pseudomonadati > Bdellovibrionota > Bacteriovoracia > Bacteriovoracales > Halobacteriovoraceae > Halobacteriovorax > Halobacteriovorax vibrionivorans. The sequence continues at coordinate 638,187 of NZ_QDKL01000001.1, forward strand.
AAAAGATCATCGAGTGCAGACCAGGCATACTTGATAATCTTTCTTGTATCAGATGTTGGCCCAAGAAGCTTAACTTTATCCTTACCGTAATAAGGTACTTCATTTAATTTATGTGGATCACTATGACAATAAACTTCAATTGTTGCACACAAGCTACGCTGTGCTCGCATCTTCTCACTTGCATTAGTTACATAATTTGCAACTGATTCTCGCAGGCTTTTAAGATCAACAACACTGCCACTAAAGGTACGAGAGCAGAGGATCTCTTTCTTCTTTGGCCGACATTCCTCTAATTCGTAACAGGTTATTCCCCTTAACTCATCTTGAGTCATACGACCAAGTTTAGTTAAAGTTCGCTGTATAACTTTTATATTCTTAAAGGCCTTAAAATCATAAGCCGTTTTTATTCCCAAGGTCCTAAGCTTTACACTATTCTTTCTTCCTATCCCCCAAACATCTTCAATAGAAACTCTTTTAAGGGCCACATCTTGTAATCTTTCATCGAGAAGACAGACAACGCCATTGGCCTTTTCTGATTTCTTGCCGATATGATTTGCAATCTTTGCAAGTGTTTTAGAAGGTGCAATCCCAATACTGACAGGAATTCCAGTCCACTGTAAAACCGTCTCTCTAATGCGATGGCCATAGGCCACAAGGTCTTCATCCATCCCCGTTAGATCAAGAAAGGCCTCATCAACAGAGTATATTTCTAAAGAAGGTGCAAAACGGGCCAAGACATTCATCACCCGATCACTGATATTTGTATACAGAGAAAAATTAGAAGAAAAAACATGAACATTGTGTGATTCACAAAGCCTCCTTACCTTGAAATAAGGGTCTCCCATTTTTACACCAAGGGCCTTTAGCTCTGGTGTACGAGAGACAAAACATCCGTCATTATTTGATAAAACCCCTACTGGTTTATTTCTAATTTCTGGCCGAAATAACCTTTCACAAGAACAGAAGAATGAATTGCAATCCACAAGAGCATAAACCTTCTGCTTATTATGACTTCCCATTTAAAGTTCCTTCATATCGCGTGCCACTGCTACAATTGGCCCCCACACCAAGAAGTCCATCTCATCAGTGATGGTGATATCTCGATGCAAGGGATTGTGTGAGCGCAAGATGACTCTCCCATCTTGCTTAATGAGACGCTTACATAGAAACTCTCCATCTAAGTAGACAATAGCAACTCTTCCACTTTTAACTTCTAAGGAGCGATCGATGACCAAAACGTCACCAGGAATAATCAATGGCTCCATCGAGTCTCCTTGAGCTTCAAAGAAGAAAGTCGCTGAACGATTTTGGACAAAGCGCTCATCTAAAGACTGATAATTTTCAATGTGGTCCTCACTGATTCCAAAGAGGCCACAATTTGCTACTGGAAGTTTCTTGTGCGTGTTCATAAGATTCATTATAACTTACGCATAACTTACGCACAAGATAAAAGAAAACCTTTCCAAGTCTATTAAAATTCAACAACTTATGATGCATCTGGGAACTTAATGATCTCATCAAGGGGAATAAAGTACGTAAGTCCTCTTAAGTCATCATTGTAACTGGCGATCACCTTAAGTTTTAAGTCATCCAATCGATGAAGAAAGTCTGATGATGTTTCATCAAAGCGAAAGGGCTCAATCTTACCACGTGTTGAAATCCTTCCTGCACAAAGACAATCACTTAAGTTCTGAATAGGAAGAACACCGGCCATGGACCAATAGAGAATAAGAAGTGGTAACTCAAGCCAGCGATAAAGTTCTTCTTTAGAACTAAGAGAGCCAAGAACCGTATTATCATCAATACAAAGTACATAGCGTTTAGGAGCAATTTTCAAATTATACTTCTTTGATAGAAAGATAAATTTTTCTTTAATGGCCTTTCCCTTTGAACCAAGCCCCACTATTTCAAGGCCAGGAATCCCCTTAGATGAATAGCCATACATCTCTGTTAAATGGGCCTTACTTCCCAATGGCAGTAACCCAAGCATTTGTTTGTGCATACTCTCCTCCGATTAGGATGAATATATGCAAGGAATGAAATTTAACGGAAGTTATAAATTAGTAGAATTAGGAATCTTTGACTTTGATTGAAAGAAACATTTTAAACGAGGTGGGTAAATTTCTAGAATCATAGAAGTGGAAAGATCAAGAGAGTGAGCAAACTCAGACTTTAACTCATTACAAGATTCATTAGTATTCTTACAAAACTTCGAATACTTCCCCTTACATACAAGTTCAAGGATGACAGTATCAGAGAAGTGACATGCAATTTTACCATCAACGAGATCAAAGCGCGCCTTAGTATAATTTAAATTACCTGTGTATTTCTTTTCACAAAAATTAGAGATTTCAAATGACTTGCCCATGCAGTCAATTTTAGAAGAAGATTCCTTACTAGCGAGTAAGGCATCTTTTACGCCAAAGAATTCACATACTTGCGTGTATGAGAAGAGCTTGCGGTCTGCCCCCGTAACAAGTTCACTTGTCACATTGGCAAAAGCGAAGAATGGAATAAGCAGTAAGATATATCGCATAAAAAAGGGCACCTTATAAGTGCCCTCTATCTTACAAGAAAAATATTAACCTGGGAAGAGCCCTCTAAATCTCATTGCTCTCTCTAATCTTTTAAGAGCAGCAACGAAAGCGGCCTTTTTCATATCGATATCATATTTCTGATGAGCTTCGTAAACGTTCTCAAAAGCATCTTTTAGAATATCGTGAAGTTTTCTATTGATCTCTGATAGATCCCAGAAGAAATTCTGAAGTCCCTGAACCCATTCAAAGTAAGAAACGATAACACCACCAGCGTTACAAAGAATATCTGGAACTAAGAAACAACCATTCTTAGTTACGATATCAATTGCAGCTTTATTAAGTGGACCGTTAGCACCTTCAGCAATAATCTTTGCCTTAACTTTATGTGCATTCTTTTCAGTGATTACACCATCAATTGCAGCTGGGATTAAGATATCAACATCAAGAGCGAAAAGTTCTTCGTTAGAAATTTTCTCTACTCCATCCATGTCTGCTAGTAGGCCACCTTTCTTAGTCCATTCAAGTGCAGCATTAATGTTTAAACCATTTGGGTTATAGATTGCGCCAGAAACATCTGAAACCGCAACAATCTTTGCACCTTGTGCTTCAAGATCATGGGCCGCAGGAACGGCAACTTTACCAAAACCGTGAATAGCAACAGTTGTGCTTGTATCGATTTTCATTCCTAATTTCTTAGCAGCAAAGTTTACACAAAAGGCAACACCTTTACCTGTAGCTTCACTACGACCAAGAGATCCACCAACTGTAATTGGCTTTCCTGTTACAACACCTGGAACAGTATAACCTTTTAGTTGTGAATAAGTATCAAGCATCCACGCCATAGTTTGTCCGTCTGTTCCAATATCTGGAGCAGGGATATCTACTTGTGGACCAATGAATGTATTAATTTCTGTTGTGTATCTTCTTGTTAAACCTTGAAGTTCTTGACGAGAAAGTTTTGTTGGATCAACACAGATTCCACCTTTTGCTCCACCTAGAGGTAGACCAACAAGTGCACATTTGAAAGTCATTAGCATTGCAAGACCAGCAGTTTCGGCCAGGTCAACGCCTGGATGATAACGTACCCCACCTTTTCCAGGTCCAAGAGTCATATTGTGTTGAACTCTGAATCCTTGAAAAGTTTTAACAGTACCATCGTCAAGACGAATTGGAACTGCAACTTGAAGTGCTCTTTTTGGGTGTTTAAGTCTGTCGGCAACGTTTGGATCGAGTCCCATAATTGCGGCAGATTCTTCTAATTGCGCGATGGCATCCTGATATAGTGGATTATCTAGAAGATTGCTCATTTTTTTTAACTCCGTTATACGTAAAATAATTCCTAATTTACTCCAATTATAACGGATGAGCTAGTAAATGCATGGGGCAATTACTGACTTTTTTTGCCAAATTCGGTTAATTAGAAATTGAATGGAGTTGAGTAATTTAAACGTAACTCGTGCGACGCATTACTTCCTCCAACAATATCTTTTGCCGATGCTCTAGCAGAGAGTCGGTCTGTTAAACCTTGTTCTACATAAAGCTCAATATTTGTTCCAGCAGTATAGTAATCAACTGAGGCAATCGTGCGAGTTTCATTAAAATTCTTTCTTACTTGCATCATTAGACCATCAGATAGAGATAGAAATGTATTAGCATCGACAAATGGATTTTCGATTTTAATAATAGCAAGACCCTTAAGTACCTTTGCTCTAAATTTAACTTTAAAGTTATCTGAAATTTGTGCTTCAGACTCTGGTGTTAACGTTTCTTTCATCTGACCAACTTGGGCCATTGTTGAACCTTTCTTTGCCCTTTTAATTGAGCCAGAAATTCTCTTATCAATATACTTTAAAAAATTCTTATTAAAGTAGCGCTTTCTCTCATCAATAGTTGAGAGCTTATGAAATGTTGTGGAAGTTAGATCCCAATTTCTAACATATTCATCTCTTGCCTGCATTTGATGATAATGATTCGACATCCTCTTTAGAACACCTGCGTGATCATATACAAAAACATAGTCGAGAAATGTTTTATAATCTTCTGGTTTTGGAGCAAAGTCCACATCAGCGTAAAAACTTTGTGGGGTACGCTCTTGAAGTTTGACTTCAACTCGAGGGTTAAAAGACTTAAAAAGAGTTAAATCTTTTTTCACTTCGCCTTTAGCAAGTGTATTACATGTGAACAGAAGCAGTGATAACTGTATAAATCTTGAACACTGTGTAGAAATTTTACTCTTGTTTTTCGCTGTGTTTAGCATGTTAAGTCCCTCAAATTACATTAATAAACTATTCAGTTACTAATATAAGTTGCAAGGGTCATGCCAAGGATGAATAGCTTCACCCTTGGCCATGCTTATGTCTTACATATCGACGATATTTTGTGTTTCTTTGAGGAGCTCATTAAGTAAGGACTGAGTTTTCTTATCCAGCTTCTTACCTTTAGCTTGTGACTTTAATGTCTTAATAAATGCATTTGCCGTAAGTCCTTTTGGAACAGTTGGCTTTTTCTTCTTTCTACCTGGCTTAATAACACCACCATCTTTGATGGCCTTCTTAAGTTCAGCTCTTTTTGTTAACTCACCTTTATAAAGCATTTTAGTTAGCTTTGTTTTAAGTGGGCTTTTCTCAAGAGCATCAAGTTCTAGAAGTACATACTTTTCAATATTATGAGCTTTGGCCGCTTCTTTAATTTTCTTACCCATTTTGGCAATCATTAAAGACCTGTGAACTTCAGACTTTGAAATACCAAGAGCAGCTTGAATTTTTCTCTCACTCGCCTTCGTTGCTTTTTGGTAATTTAAAATACCATCGGCCTTATCAATATAGTGAAGTGCTTCACGTGATGAGTTCTCAGAGAACTGAATTGCCATAAGCTCTTGTTCATTCTTCTTATCAAGAATAAAACAAGGACACTTCTCTTTTTCAATAAGAGACATGGCACGGTAACGTCTCTCACCACAAACTAATGTTAGTCGACCAAGCTTATCCTTATGAAGAACAAGTGGTTGAATTAGACCATTTTGTTTGATGTTTTCAGCAAGCTCTTTTAGAGAACTATCATTAAATTTAGTTCTTACCTGCTCTTTTACAACAATCTCTTTTAAGTAAACTTCATCTAGCTTCGCTCCTTGTAGAAGACGATCACCAGAAAGTCTCTCCATTACGGAGCTATCGAGATTATCTGTTAATTTTAAAGTTTTTCTTTCTTTCTTAGAAACTCTTGGAGCAAATTTTTTTGCCATAAATTCCTCTTCCCTATGTTGAGACTATTTTCTTTTAAAGAGGGCCAGTCACACACACATGGCCCCTTTAAAAGCGAAACACATCCGTGTGTCTCAAAATATTATAGATTTAATGATTCCCAAAGCTTTTGGTAATCTTGATGTCCGCGCGACTTCTTCCCCATTTTACAAATAGGTCTCTTTAATGAAATCGACTCTTGCATCTGAACAAGATTACGAATTGGTGGTGTAATGTTAAAAGACTGAGCAAGTTCTTCTAGTCTTTGCTTTTCAATCTTTCTTCTCGCATTAACCATTGATGGAATGATTGAGAATTCTAATGAAGAGTTCTCAGTCTCTTTGATAATTTCAAAAGTATCCATTAACTCTTCTAGACCATCAATAGAGTAATCTTGAGCCTGTGTTGGAATTAGAATCTTATTACTTGCAACAAGTGCCATAATAAGTTCATCACCAAGCATTGGAGGTGTATCGATTACAACGTAATCAAACATTCCCTCTGGAATTTGCTCAAGTCTTAGCCTCATCAGTCTCTCCTTACGGCCAGCTTCTTTTCTAATCTCACCTTCTGAAAGAATCAGAAGCTTTGATAGATTGGCCATATGACGACTTGATGGAATAACAGTAATATTCTTATGAAATTTACCCTTACCTTCTGAAGGCACCATAACGTCTTCAATAGTAACGTCACCGATTAACCACTCAGGAATAAGAGTTCTGTGAATTTGTAAATTAAATGTTGAACTTAAATTGGCCTGTGAATCTAGGTCAATAACAAGTACCTTGTGACCTTTATTGGCCAAGTGAGTCGCTAATTGGTAGCACTGCATTGTTTTACCAACGCCACCCTTGTTATTTGCAACCGTTATAACTTCCATGTAAGCTCCCCTGGTCATCCATTTGACCAATATAAAAAACTATCTATATAAAATGTTAAGAAAAGTATCACGCAACGTCAAATACCTGATTAAACAATTTGAGCCCCATCAAATCTATTTTTAGACGCACATGGTAAATTACTCATAAGGTGACAGCTTGTGAGGAATGTTCTAAATTCCCAAACGTCGTATTAATAAAAGGAGTAACGCATGATTAACTTTATGGAAGTTGGTGAATTAAAGGATTTAATGGATAAGAATACAGACCTTATTCTTGTGGATTGCCGAGAGCAAGATGAGTGGGATGCAGGTCATATTGAAGAAGCTATTTTTATTCCACTATCAGACTTCGCTAATCAATATGCGAATCACTTAAAAGATAAGAGTAAAAAAATTGTTGTTCAATGCCGTAGTGGAAAGAGAAGTTTAAATGCTTGCCAATTTCTACTGGAAGAAGGTTTTGAAGACTTATACAACCTAGAAGGTGGAATCCTTGCTTGGGGAGAAAGTGGTTACCCAATTAAGGCTTAATCAATAAATTAAAGGAATAAATATGTTAGATCTTTTCGGAAAAGAGGAAGTTCACCGTCCAATAATTTCTCAAGAAGAATTATCAGACGAAGAAGTGCTAGTTGAACTCAGAAAGATTAAAGAGGAGCTTAAGGACGAAGTTGTTGTTCTAGGCCACCACTATCAGCAAGATGACGTTATTGAGTTTGCTGATTATAAAGGTGACTCGCTAAAGCTTGCTCAAGATGCGGCCCTACTCAAGGATAAGCCATATATAATTTTCTGTGGCGTTCACTTCATGGCAGAAACTGCAGACATGCTTACAGGAGATGACCAGCACGTCATCCTTCCAGATATGCAAGCAGGTTGTTCAATGGCCGACATGGCAAACCGAGAAGAGATTGATAAAGCATGGGACTTCATGCGCAAATCAACTAACGATAAAATTATTCCTATTACTTATATTAATTGTGCTGCAACTTTAAAGTCATTTGTTGGTGAAAACGATGGAACAATCTGTACTTCATCAAATGCACAAAACATTATCAAGTGGGCCTTTGATCAAGGTCAAAAACTATTATTCTTTCCAGATCAACACTTAGGAAGAAATACTTGTCATGACCTAGGAATCTCACTTGATGAAATGGTTGTCTACAACCCTAATATGCTTAATGGTGGGCTAACGAGCGAACAAATCGATAAGGCCAAAGTTATTCTTTGGTACGGATTCTGCTCAGTTCACCAAGGCTTTACAGCAACACAAGTAGAACAAATAAAAAAAGAAAAACCAGATACAACTGTTATCGTACATCCTGAGTGTAACTTTGAGGTTGTACAAGCGGCACACGATAACGGCTCAACTGCTTACATCATCAATAAGATCAAAGAAGCACCAGCAGGCTCAAAGTTTGCAGTAGGAACAGAGATTAACCTTGTTAATCGTTTAGCAAATGATTTTCCAGATAAAGAAATCACTTCACTGTCACCTTACCAGTGTTTATGTACAACAATGTATCGAGTAAGACCGCGTTGGCTACTTGCCAGCTTTAGAGCGATTAAGGAAAATAAACCTATTAATATAATTAAAGTAGATGACAAGACTAAGGAATACTCATTGAAAGCATTAAATAAAATGCTTGAGTTAAGTAAATAGGTTTTACACACAAGAGAGAGAGGGATTTAAACATGCAAGAGATTTACGCTGACTACAATGGCAGTGCTCCAATTTGCAATGAAGTAAAGGAGTACATTATTAACCGCCTAAACAAGGGGCCATTTGCTAACCCAAATGCCACACACCATGTTGGAACACGCGTGAAGGTGGCCATGGAAAATGCACGCTCTGTATGTGCAAAGCTTCTCGGTGCTCAAATGAGTCAACTTGTATTTAACTCTGGCTCGACAGAAGGTATCTCAACTGTATTTCAATCTGTACTTTTAAATAATCCAAAAAAGAAAATAATCATCTCGGGAATCGAGCACTCAGCTGTTACAAACAATGCTCTTTTCTACCAAGAAAATCACGGCCATGAAGTCTATACATTACAAACTAAGCCAAATGGAATTGTTGATGTAGAAGATCTCATTAATCATATCGATGAAGACACTGCACTTGTTGCGGTGATGGCAGCAAATAATGAAACTGGTGTTATTCAACCTTACTTAGACGTTGCAAAAATATGCCAAGAAAAAGGTGTTCCTTTCCTATGTGATACAACTCAATTTGTAGGAAAGACTGAATTTAACTTTGCTGAATCGGGAATTGACTACGCTGTAGTAGCCGGACATAAAATTGGTGGCATGACAGGCTCAGGCTTAGTTCTTGCTAAAGATCCAGCAACTTTAAAACCTCTCATTATTGGTGGAGGACAAGAAAAAGGTCTTCGTGGTGGAACTCAAAACTACCTCGGAAATGAAACTCTTGCCGTTGCCCTAACATATGCAATGAATAATCTACCAAAATATGAGGCCATTAATACTAAACGCCAACAATTTGAAGAAAATATTAAAGCTAAGTTTCCACAAATTGTTATCATTGGTGAAGATGCCCCAAGGCTTTCTTCAACATCATACCTTTCAATGCCAGGAATCCATGGCCAGGCCGTGCAAATGGAGCTTGAATCTGAAGGAATTTATGTAACAACATCATCAGCTTGTTCTGACAATAACCCTCAAACTTCTAAAGTTCTTAAGGCCATGGGAGTAACTGACGATATTGGTCGAGGTGTTGTGAGAATTTCTTTAGGGCTTTGTAATGATCCTGCCCTCTATGATAGAATCGAAAGTGCATTAATAAACGCTTACGAAAAACTATCAAAGATAAAAAGTTATTAAGACAAAAAACCTTTTCATCATATTTTTAATTTTGGGAACTCTCATTTCTTGTAGTGAGAGTTCTCAAAAATATAATTCCTTAAAGCTTACTAAGAAGTTCTCTAAGAACACTAAAGATTCAATTATTATCGCTTATACTGGTAATTTAAAGTCGCAACTCACACCTCACAAAGACGAGCTAATAAATGGTTCAAAAATAGAATTTGGTGGTGCACAGCTGCAGAGAAAATACCTCAGTGCCATAAGAAGTGAACTTGGAAATATTCTATTAATCGATGGTGGGCAGATTCTAGCAGGTCAATCAAAAGAAGATGGTGACGAAGTTCTTGAGCATATAAATGAATTAGAATACGATGCCGTTCTCTTATCAGATCATGACCTCATTAGCTTAAAGAATCAGAAGAATAAAGAGATCAATATCCCATTTGTTAATTCAAATCTCTTATCACTCGATACAAATGAATCCCTTTCAAGCTTTAATAATAAAGAAGTAATCATTAAGGAGATAAATGGTGTAAAGGTTGGAATCTTTGGACTAACTCCATATAAACCGATACTTAAAGATGAGGATGGTTTAGAGGGAATCCTCTTTGATGATGTCGTTGCAAGAATCCTTAATATAAAAAGAAAGATCAAAGGTCAGACTGATATAAATATTGCTATCTTACATGCTCATGATGAGTGTAGTGATAAAATCGATTACCGATTTAAAGACTGTAAAATTGATCGTAGCTTCATTAAAAAAATCTTAACGCGCCTACCTCCAGATACCATTGATATCGTTTTTAGTGGAAGTAGTATTGAGCCTGTAACAAAGATCCTAGAGTATCCTGTTATCTCTAACCTTGGGCATGGGGAATTCATTACTCTTTTAAGATACTTTCCAAAAACGAAAGAGATAGAAGCGCAACAAGTAAGGATTTGCTCTGACTTCTATGATGTAACTAATAGTTGTTATATTTCTCCTGATGACATTAATGCCATTAAAGAAGTGAGAAAAAGTCGTCTAAAACTTAGGCCAGCTCAGGTACTTAAGACAAAAATCCTACAAACAAACTAGAATTCCATCATCATTACAAAATGTTTCAAGGCCAGGCTCACAAAAGCCAGCAGGAGATCCATTAAAGCAGAGGCTTGGAAGCTTTGTATCTAAAACTTTATAACCACGAGGACAAGCTGGTTGATTTTTTGTACCACACTTATTAACTCCACAGTACTTACTTCCACCTTGTTTACAATTGAAATCTACGACTTCATAACTTCCACTAGGACACATATCACAAATATTTGCCACTACATCCTTACACTCTATATTAACTCCGTGACAGAGTTGGCCATCTTTTAAGACTTTATCCTTTAAGGATTCAAGGCCACCACTAATGAAGACATTATCAAAGTAGGACTTTTTTAACTGATTTTGAAAGGCACTAAACTTTCTTGGCATTCGGTAGTTGAATAAATGATAACTTCTTCTTTCACCGCCAAGAAATAGATCGAGGCTGACTTTATCAACAGCTGATAGTGTGAATTTAAGAGAGGAGATATTCTCTTCAAACTTTATTTTTTCATCAAATTGGCACTTATTTCCACTTTTAGAAACGTAGCGAAGTATCCCCTCTTTTTTATTAAAAGGAGTTTTATAAAATGCACAAAAGTTATCGAATTCAAAAATCTTAATCCAAGTATTCTTTGGTTGTTCGATATTACCTTTATTTAAATATTGATTATTAAATTCAATCTTCTTTGCAAGAGACAATCTTTCTTCAAGATCAAACTTTTGTGACCAACATGAAATAAAAAGCAAAATAAATACTATATATTTCACTATAGACTCCTCATGCAACGAAATGCAATTCGATAATCATTAGTTAATTTATCAGCTCTTAGGGGATCAAAGGCTATATTATTTAAACCATATCCTTCACCATCCCAATATCCGCGCATACCATTTTGGTGTGCTTTAGAATGCCAGCTAAAATAGAACGAAGAGAGTTTTAAGTTCTCACTTGGGTGGATGATATTTCTTAAGTATTCAAAGGGCCCACCAAAGATCTGATAAACACCGGCCCATGAAACATTTCGACTATCTTTTTGTATATAATTTTGATCTAAACACTCACTTGAATAACTTTTTTCACAAAGAGATAATCGTTCTTCTTCCTTGATTTCTTCAACATGAAACTCTTTCATTCGTTGAATCTTATTAAGTAGTGTTTTTGTATTCTTTCTTGTCCAAGGATAGAGCGGTGCCCTTAAGTACTTAGTTGTATTATCAGTTAAATCTTCTGGATGAATTGAAATTGCATCAAAAACTCTTGCAGTGAGTAAACTCTTTCCTTGAAAACGGCAATAGGCTTCCATCTCTTCAACTGACAATCCATAAGTATACGAGTAGAGATTCTTATCCTTAATTTTTTTATAAGCAGACTTTGAGAGCTTATCATTTGCTAAGTTCTTCCAATTCTTTACTTCCCAATTTTGTACATGAAATTTATCCACAAAGAGATTGCGATTAAAGTTATCCCAAGAAATTGTAACTTCTCTTTTATTGGCCATAAAAGGATAGTAACGTTGTGGCACATAGGTTTCTTGGCAACTATCCACAAAGCTAAGTTGTAATTCTTCATCATAATCTTGAGCTTTTACAACAAAATCATAGTAACGAAAGCTTGGCATTTGGTGATACGAATAACCTTGAACGAGAGATAATGTCTTAACTTTTTTATCAAGATAAACATTCACCAGCTTTTTTTCTAATAGGCACTGAAGATACTCAGGAAAACATTGATAATATTGGTCATCTACATAACTAAGAGTTTTACACTGACCTTCCTTATCAAGACGTGCATTTTCCCACTCAAACTTCAAAGTAGACGCTATTTCTTCGATTTGATCCGGGCTTAAAGTCTTTTTTGTTTGCAGCTTTGTAAAGCCCCAATACCCGACACCAACACTCAGAATTAATATAGTAGTTAAAATTATTTTTTTAAACATTTCTCACTTATGTGTAACACCCAATCAATGGTAAAATTATATATAGAATTTCCTTATGTTAAAAGGATTCAAAGGATTATTATGGATTGGATAGATAGCTTAAATAATTTAGAAGTTAACGGCAATGAGATCATGTCATTTTTTGAGTATTATGAACTCTTTAAGAAGTCTCCTGAAAAGGAATTGAGGCCAACTTCTGCTTACCTTCAAGACATGGTTAATTACTTTGGCCGTGATGATCACAAACATTTAAATGTTTTCTCACATGATGACCAAGATGCTCCAGCAGTATTTGGCCAGTATAAGATTGAGGAAAAGATCATTGAGCAACTAAGAAATTTTGCAGAAGAAGGTTTTAATAATAAATTCATTCTTCTTATTGGGCCAAATGGTTCTTCAAAGAGCTCACTTGTTAAACGCCTTATGAAAGGTGCTGAGGATTATTCAAAAACAGATGAAGGAGCTCTTTATACATTTAGTTGGATCTTTCCAATTAATACAGTCATAAAAGGTAATCTTGGATTAAACCAAGCGTCGACAACTTCTGATTTAAGCTCTTACGCACAATTAGAAGATAAAGATATCTCAGCTATTTTAACATCTGAATTAAAAGATCACCCACTACTACTTATCCCAAAAGAAGTTAGAAAGGATTTAATCCATTCTGCTTTTAATGAGAATCCAGAAAAGCAGGAAGAAATAGAAAAGTCTTACCTTGTACGCGGTGATCTCTCAAAAAGAAATCGTATGATTTACGATGCTCTACTTAAGAATTACAAAGGAAAGCATGAAGAAGTCTTAAAACATATTCGAGTTGAGCGCTACACTATCTCTCGTCGTTATTCGAGAAGTGCTGTAACAATTGAGCCTCAACTACATGTTGATGCAAAGATGCAACAAATCACAATGGATCAGAGACTTGCATCTCTTCCACCTTCACTTCAGTCATTAAATCTCTTTCAAATGTCTGGTGAAACAATTCATGCCAATCGCGGTATTCTAGAATATTCAGATCTACTTAAAAGGCCATTGGATACATTTAAGTATCTACTTATGACAATGGAATCCGGATCAATTAATCTCGGTGGTATTTTAACTGAGCTTGATATCTTCTTTATTGGTACATCAAATGAAGTACATTTAACGGCCTTTAAGCAACACCCTGACTTTAATTCATTTAAAGGACGCTTTACATTTATCCGCGTACCATATCTCTTAGACTACAAGAGTGAAATGAAGATCTATCAAAAACAAATCAATAGTATTAAAGATCGTACTCATTTTGAGCCAGGTGCTCTTGATGCCATTGCAAAGTTCGCTGTTATGACTAGGATTCGCTCTTGTATGACAAAGCACTACGAAGATACGAAGAAACTTTCAGCTATCGTAACAACTCTTAATCCACTTGAGAAGGCCGGACTCTACTCTGAAGATAGAATCATCCCTGGCCGATTAGACGTAGAACAAGCACAAATCTTAAAACATAATATTGAGCGTATCGAATCAGAGTTTGAATTCGATAATCTCTATGAAGGTAAATTTGGTATCTCACCAAGGGATATTAAAAATATTATTTATCGTCTGGCAGATATGAATAAGGCAATTACTTTTATTCAAGTTCTGGACTACTTTAAAAGAATTATCAATAAGAAGTCTGAATACGACTTTCTTAATATGTCTGCTCATGGAGATTATCATAATCCACCAAAGTTCATTGAGTTAATTAATGAAGCGGCCCTTGATGACTTTGATAAGAAGTTAAGAGAGTCATTAGGTCTTGTGGATGATCGCTCTTATGAAGATTACTTAAAGAGATATATCGAAAATATCAACGCCATGATTAAAGGTGAAAAGATTAAAAACGTTGTAACTTCTAAGTATGAAGATGCTGATGAGTACTTCATCAAAGAATTCGAAAATAATATCAATCTTAAAGAAGATGCAGCTAACTTCCGTTCTCACCTTATTTCTAAACTAGGTGCTTGGTATCTGGATAATAAAGGCGAAGAAGTCGATTATACTAAAATCTTCCCAGAAGTTGTAGATCGTCTAAAAGAATCATTTAGAAAAGAGCAAGAGAAGGTAATTCATAAGATTGCTAAGAATCTTGTTTTCTTTGAAGCAGAGATGTCTGGAAAAGAAGTAAAAGGCCATATCCCATTGAAAGAAGATATCAAAAAAGAAATTAAGGTTGTTATTGATAATCTTCAATCTTCATATGGTTATTCACAGAATGGTTCATTTGAGTTAATAAAGTATCTAATTAAAGAACGTTACTAGTACTAATTAACTTAGATAAACATGGCCATCTTAAATAAGAAATTCACGACTCAAGTCTATGAGGTGACGTATTACGTTGAAGAAACTCATCAAGGGATGAGGTTGGATCAATTTATGCAGATCTATCTTGAAACGTGGTCTCGCCAAGAAGTGAAAAAGAGAATCAAGGCCGGTGATGTTCAAATCATTGACCGTCCAGGAAAGCCTAGGCCATCAACGACTCTCCACTATAAAGAAAAAATCTTTTTTCGAATCACAAGAACAACTCAAGAAGACGAATATTGGCGTGGTGAACTTATTGAACTCGATGAAAAGCCTGAAATAATTTTTGAAGACAAGGAGCTTATTGTCATGAATAAGCCTCCATATATGGCCTGTCACCCAACTGGCCGCCATCTCTTTTACTGTGCCACAGTAATGTTTGAAGAAAAGTATGAGAAAACCATCCACTCAATTCACAGACTTGATCGTGAAACATCAGGTGTAATGATGCTTGGAAAAGATCCTCAGATAGCAAACCTAATGGGTGAAGAGTTCATCCATGATCGCGTTAAGAAGTGCTACTTCTTTATTGCAAAAGCAAATGAAGATTACAATGGAGCACAAGAATTCTTTTCTGATGAAAGACTTGGAGCTAGTGAAGAAGGGTTAAAGCGAGTTTATATCGACTCCTTTCCCGTGAACTCTCATGAAGGAAAGCATGCCTATACTGACTTTAAAATTCTTTTTAAAGAAGGTGATTATGTACTTGGACTGGCCTTTCCACAAACTGGACGCCAGCATCAAATCCGTGTTCACGCAATGCTTAGAGGCCTGCCACTATTAGGTGATAAGCTTTATCTTGGTTCATTTGAAATGTTTCAACGCTTTAAAGATAACTTGGCCACACCAGAAGAATTTGATCAGATGGAGCACAATCGTCACTGCCTCCATGCCATCGGCCTAAAGCTTCACTACAAGGGTGAAGATCGCATGTATATCTCATCACTTCCAAAGGACTTCATCCCGCTAATTAAAGAGCGTTTTTCAACACCAGTAGATGAGATTGAAAAAACTGTTAAAGATAAAGCTAGAGATTATTTTTCAGGTAATTAAGAACACCACTTGGCCCAGCGTTTTCTTTTCCCTTTAAAATAATGTGTGGTTTTACACTTAAGCGATCCATAACTGAATCAATATTAGAAACACCAATTGAAGTCTTAACCTTATCAAACATTGATTGATCATTTAGACTATCACCAAAGTAGATCGATTCTTCTTCCATATTTAGATGTGAAAAGAACTTATTAAAGAGAACCTTTGTTGCATTTGCCTTTGATAGGTTTCCACACCAAAAGTTTAAGTGAACATTAGATGTTGAGTAATTAATCCCCTCTTCATCCATAAGGTGACAAATTTCATTTTTAAATTTCTCATCTTCAAGATCACATAATTCAATCGCGCGATCAGATACTCGCCCCAAGGAATCACTTGTTAAATTTAAATTAGGATACTTCTCTTTAAGCTTTACACAAAAAGCTTCAAGCTTTGCCAGCTCACTTTCTGGAACTAAGAATTCATTTTGAATAAGTCCATTCTTATCACGCCAACTAAGAGCTCCTCCGCCTTCTGAGATAACGATAGGAAGTGTTGAAAAGTGAGTGATTAGAAAATGTGCCCAAGAGATACTTCGGCCTGTTACGATAACAAATGGGATCTTTTTACTCTCAGCAAGATTTAAAATATCAAAAAGCTCACTGCTCATTTCTGTATGATGAGTTAGTGTACCGTCAAAGTCTGAAAGTATAATCTTTGGAGTTGTCATCGAATGCCTCATGTAAAAAAGGCGGCCATTAAGCCGCCCTTTCTTATATAAAATTTTTGTAAGTAATTATAGAGGAAAAGAAACACCAGCTAAGAAAGCTGTAAATGAATCCTTTAGGCCAACTTGAACTTCCATTGTACCGTTTAGGTGCTTGAAGCCTTCAATTGGTAATTGTCCGTTAATCCCCGTGTTAAGACTCATTGTTGTTTCATATCTCTGAGTATCACCATTTAGTGATAGTCCAAGAGGAATTGAAGCATATGGATAAGCTTCTTTACCCCAAAAAGAGAATCCCTTCGTTACTGTTGGAGCAATTGAAAGCTTTGTAACACCTTCATCAAACTCAGTAGAACGCTCAATCATCCCTTTTACAGAAACACGAGGTTGTTGCATATAATCTGGATACAGTTCATAGTCCGCACCAACAAATAGTCTTTGTGAACGATCACCACCAGAAATTCCTAGACCACCATCTACGATTAATTTCTCGTCTAATTTATGAGTGTAGCGAACTTGCATCCCCATTCCACCCTTATCTGATGTAATTCCAGTAAGTTCTGTAGCAATTGTCTTTGATCCGCTTAGCATTGGCATTGTCGATTGTCCGATCCCGTAAGCGAAGATTGAAGCTTGTGACAGCATCATTAATGATAGAAACGCCTTTTTCATATATTCCTTCCTAGTTTTTAGTAAACTCTTTAATCATTTTAATGCCTTGTCCTAACTATATGCAAGGAATTCCTAAGACACTTCGCACAATCCTTACACACAAAAGAATTACAGGTTGACTCATAAGGCCTAATCAATTATAAATAATTCCACATTCTTATGGTGACCGTAGTTCAGTTGGTAGAGCGCCAGATTGTGATTCTGGTTGTCGTGGGTTCGAGCCCCATCGGTCACCCCATTAAAAAAAAGCCCCTTCGAAAGAAGGGGCTTTTTTTTATATGTGGAGAATGATTGGGTTTTGTAGCTACGGCAATGTCGTGGGTGGCCCTCACGATGAGGGTCCCCCGCGAGGCCACGATGGCCGCAAAGCGGGGTCACCAACTCTGCATCTTCACAATTATATTTTTTGAAATCTAATCTATGCCAGACAGCTATACAGCCTTAGAGAAAATAAAAAATACTGATACAATAAATCATATGAAGTTAAATAATAAAATAATTAAAGGATTATTTAAATCCTTGGCCCTATTAGGTGCTTTATTTCTGGTGGGCCCTCACATTGGAATAGATCCAAAAGAAGCTGCGATTTTCTATGGAAAAATCTTAGTACTCATTATTCCATTCAACCTTATTTTCTGGTTCCTCGATAAAAAGGGAATAATTGATTTAAAGAAAGAAGAACAAGAGAGACTTAAACTACAAAAGAAACTAAAGAGTAATAAAAAGAATGTCATATGGTTCTTCGGAGCCCTCGTTGGTTTACTTTTAATAATTATGATTCCTATTTATTTATTTTCTACTCCTTTAAAAGATAATCCAGGAATAAGAAGCATCGAAAATGAGCTTATTCAAGGTTACTATTGGGTTTTCTGTATAGTATTTTATAGCTTTAATACTTATGTGTTTCTATTTGGAAAAAAGCTCTTAGCAGGCAATAAGAGAAAAAGAATTGGACATTACTTAGCCAGTTTCTTTGCCTTTACTCTATTCACTACGTCTATAATTTTAGCAAATGACCAACCCAATTTAGTATTAGTAATGTCATGTCTTTGTACAGGAGTAACCTGGATACAATTCGCAGCTATCAATATTTATAAAATCATGAAGGAAGATGAAACCAGGTTGGAAGAAGCCCTTTAGTCTGACTTTTAGTAACAATTATTAAATTCTAAATTCAAATAAATAGAAATCTTCTTACAGAAGTTTTCCTTACGCACAGTCAACGGAAAAGCACCTGGAAGAATTTTTCGAAATGGAGAATTATATGCTTTAACTTGGGACGATGTAGACTTTGAAAACAGGAGAATCAGAGTATCTAAATCTTATAACAAGAGATCGAGAGAAACAAAAACAACTAAAGCTGGCTACTGGAGAAATATTCCAATTAATGACGATTTAATGAAACTGTTACGAGACTTACAATCTAAAAGAAAAAATAACTTTGTTCTTCCTAGATTAAGAGACTGGGCCCATGGATATCAAGCAAAGGTATTAAGAACCTATTGTACATATTTAAATATTACACCTATTCGATTTCATGATCTAAGAGCCTGCTTCGCAACACAACTACTTCAAAATTCTGTTCCACCAGCGACAGTTATGAAGATATGCGGCTGGAAAGATCTTGATACTATGGCGAGATATATTAGAGTAGCGGGAATTGATGAAGTTGGAGCTACAAATAAACTTAGTTTTGTCTTATAATCTATAAATATTAATTTTTTATAAAGGTAATTCAACGTGTCTGAGCTAACTGCTAGTGAACTTATTTCAAAGATAAAGGATTCATCTCCACTTGGTGAAATTAAAGATGAAATAATCAATGCTTCAAAAATAGATCTTAATTTTCTGGACTTAAACAACTGTGATCAGATTTCCTTCATAAATTGCACATTCAAAGGAACCCATGAAATTAAAATAACCAAAAACCTGAATAATTATAACTCCATTATATTTGATGAATGTACATTTGATAGCAAAGTTTTAATTCACGGTAAATTACACTCTCTCAGTTTTTCTAAAATAAATACAAATACAGAGATATCGTTAAATATACATACAGATTTTTTAGCTTTTACAGATACTGATTCCAATAAAAACAATCTTAATATTTCTACTAGATCCAAAGCTATTTTTTTACATAACTGTGTCTTCCACAAAATACTCTTTGATGATTCTCCTTATGATAAGAATTTCAAATCAACGCTTAGTATACATGACCTAGAAGCTGTCGTTTTTGAATCTATAAACTTAAATATTCTTGAGTACGAAATCTACAACATTAATTGTAAATATATTAATTTAAAATCGAGAGAGGCAAAATTAAGGTTAATAAACTGGGACCAAGAAAACAGTATTAACAACATTACACTTAACGATTTTAAGAAGATTGAGATGTCTAACCTAAGCATACAAGAAGGTATATCTATTGAAAATCATCTTCCCAATGAAGAGTACCTAATTTCAAATATTGTATTTAATCAAAAATCCGAATTGCTTTTTAACAATGTTAGGCTTAATAATTCAGAGCTAAGAAATATCAAGTTTAAGGCTGATTCTAAAATATGGGCAATTAACACAAACCTTGTGAATCTTAGGTGCTACTCTATTGACTGGCCTACATCATTCAACTATGCAATAGATAAAAAAAGGACAGCAGAAGATTTAAAGAGCTCCATTGAGAATTTTAGAGATATGAAGACTAACTTCATTACGAATAATGACACAGAACAGGCTAATATCTTTTACAAGCTTGAAATGAAAGGGTTATTAAACTTATATTCAAAAACAAAAATCACTGAAGTAAATAAATATATTCCATTATTTTTAAGCTCTATAGTGTCTGATTTTCAATCAAACTGGATAAAAGTTCTTTCAACCTGGTTTATACTATATGCTCTACTGATCTTATTATATAGACTTATTCTTTTAGATAGCTATAGCTGTTTAGCTATATTAGATTTTTTCAAGAACTTTAATTACCTTAGCTTTCCGTTAGAGGTTATAGATTACTTTGACCCCTTTAATAGTAAAGTATCTTCACAATCATTAAGTTTTATAATTAAAGTTACTAATGCATATTTTATTTATCAATTCCTTATGTCTTTTAGAAGATTTAAAAGATCATTCTAGAGTTGATATAACAAACAATAGAAAAAGAAATACATTATCTTGAAGAGTTATTTCACTAAATAAACTCTCTGATTTACCTTTATATGTGAATAATTATCACTTATTTCAATACCAACCTCTTGGCCTAAGCTCGCCTGATTTACATTTTCTCCATTAACCTGAATTGATTTCACATAAGCTTCTCTAACACAATTATTACACTCAATAGATATCTTCCCTCCTACTTCAAGCCCTTCTATCTCACACTTTAATCCAAAAGAATTACTTTTTTTCCAGTTCTTAACCACTTTACCAAGAAACTTATAATCTTGAGGTATCGCCGAGATGCGACCAGACTTATAAAAGCTTCCCTTAATGTATTCATGACTCCAGTCATTTATTTGAAAACTCTTATAGATTCTAAATAGATCCCAAGTTGTTAACAGACCGAGATTATGTGCTTCAGCATTAAGTAATATTTCTTTTCTAAATACATTCTCGTTTTCTCTATTTAGACATTCAATTTTTCTCTGATGATTTATAATTGCTAAAGAGTTTATATCTGTCCTCCCTAATGATCTCATTCTAACAGCTACATATTTGTTAGCTGCTAGTGCATCTTCATCACTTGGTAAACCAGTTATTCCTTTTACCTCGACAAGAAGTAGTGGAGAACTATCCTTTATTTGCAAATCTTCATGTCTTACTGAAGTTTCTCCTGTGCTCTCCAGCTCCTTATCAGTATCCACAACATCTTTAAAACCTAAATGTTCCAAAGTTTCATGAACAGCCGAAACTAGAGTATCTCCAGTTTCAGTAATTAAGTCTCTTAAAAATTTATATTCTTGTCTTTCCTGAGCAATGCTATCTTTGATTTTTGCGATATTTTCCAAATAGTTTGTTTCTAGTACAGTTAACTCATCTTTCAGTTTAACTATCGTGTGATTCTCATAATCGGATGAATACTTCCATGACTTCCCCTTGTTAGAGTCAAATACTTCCGGTGATATCTCTGGTAATATTTTGGATATAAATTCAAAGAGAAAACCACTCTTATTCTTCATTTCTGGAAATATGAAAATGTGCCCCTTCGTCGAACCTGGTTCATGATAAACTCCAGAAACACTTTTACCAAATTTATCGTTTGCAAAAGAACGATATTCATTTTCTTCAATCATGTAAGTAGGTTCAATAGTTATAGAATACGTAGAATCAACTAAATACTTTCTTAAAATACTATTTTCACTAAAATCATCTTCAGGAAAAATCTCAGTTCCGAAAGCATAATTTATATTAAAATTTTTTTTTGAAAACAAAGGCAAAAAGCCCCAATTATCATAATTAATTTTATTATTTATCTCTAGACTTCCATAGCTATTCTTTGCAAATATTAGATCCTGTAAATCACGAGGAGAACCAAAAACTATGAAAATCCCTCCATTTACATATATATCTTTAAAGGTACTGCTATGAATAGCCATCGCTCTTGACTTTGGATCGATATAACCATTTGAACATTTCGCCCACCAATCTAACTCATCATCAGGAAACTCTTTCTCAAGCCCATCACCACTACCAGAATGAAGTCCCCTCGTGTCAATAATAATTATCTCCTTCTCTCTTAAGTCTTTAGGAAGATTATCAGACCTTTTAACCGGTTCATACTGGCTACTTACACTAACGTTATATGGCTTCCCAAATGAACCATGCTCGACATTAAATCCAGCCTTCTCAAGCTCAGAAGTCTCCTCTTCACAATCAATGCTCAATACCTTAGGATGTGTATACTTAATCTTATTCACCAAAACTCCATTTATAACTCGATGATTTTATAAATATAAATGTAATAAACCACTTTTGCTACACTTAGCTTTACTGATGGTGATTTATTAATAATTTTAATAACTTAAGAAGATTACGACGAACACCCCATTTAAAAAAGCCTTCCTTTGCGAAGGCTTTTTTTATTCCTGAAATCCAAATTTATGCATAAAGAGACCGATGGGGCGAGAAGTGAACGAGCGCGCGTTAGCGAAGAGCTGGCCCGGACGGCCAGCGGAAGCGAGTGAACCGGCGACGATTGCTTGAGCGTGACGCGAAAGCATGAGGAGGAGCCCCTCGCACTTGTATCGATCTCATCTTAAGTAGTAGGCTTCTTCTTAGCAGGCCTACGTCGCGCACTTCGTTGCTGATTATTTCCATTACGGCTTTTATTTGCAGATGCTTTCTTACTTGGGCGCCTGTGATTTTGAGGTTGAGCAGGTGCTCCAGCAACTCCATGAAAAGGATGATCCTTATCTTGTGGAATTTGATACTTAATTGTCTTTTCAATATCTTTTAAAAGTTTCTTTTCTGTGTCATCGCAAAATGAAATAGCGATTCCATCACGTCCAGCTCGGGCCGTTCTTCCGATACGGTGAACATAACTTTTAGGATCATCTGGAAGGTTATAATTGATAACGTGAGTGATATGAGAAACATCAATTCCACGAGCAGCAATATCAGTTGCAACGAGAACTCTGATTGTTCCCTTTTTAAAACCACCAAGGGCCTTTTCACGTGCACCTTGAGACTTATTTCCATGAATAGCAGCAGATGTTATTCCAACCTGATCAAGATGCTTAACAACTCGATTGGCGCCGTGTTTTGTCTTTGTAAAAACAAGTACGTGCTCAATTGATTGGTCTTCTAGAATATTAATTAAGAGTTTTGGTTTATTTGTCTTGTGGACAAAATTGATTTTCTGATCAATCTTTTCGACAGTTGTTGATTCAGGTGTTACTTCAACTTTCTTAGGCTTTACTAGAAGCTTTTTAGAAAGGTTTACAATATCTTGTGGCATCGTCGCAGAAAAAAGTAACGTTTGCCTCTTTTTTGGTAGTCTCGCAATGATCTTATTCACATCGCGAATGAATCCCATATCAAGCATACGATCCGCTTCATCGAGGACAAAGGTTTCAAGTTGGCCAAATTGAATTTGGTCATTACTCATAAGATCTAAGAAACGACCAGGTGTAGCAACAATTACATCCATCCCTTTTTTAAGCTGTAGGATTTGTGGCCTTGGTTTAACTCCACCGAAAATAACCGTACTTTTTATGCCTAGGCCTTTTCCATACTCTTCAATATTTTCATTAATCTGAGATGCTAACTCTCTTGTAGGTGTAAGAATTAAAGTTCTCATATGTCTTGGCTTAGTTTTAATTTTATTTGAGCCTAGATTATTTAAAATTGGTAATGAGAACGCAGCAGTTTTACCAGTTCCAGTTTGTGCAATTCCAAGAATATCTCCACCTGTTAATAAGTGTGGGATTGATTGTGCCTGGATAGGAGTTGGTTTCTTATAGCCTTTTTTATTTAGGCTTGAGAGAATTTCTGGTAATAGTTTTAGGGAATCAAATGAATTGATTGATGACATAATAAATATCCTTGCTCAATAAGCGTTAATGCCAATGCTTAATCCAAATACTAGCACAGGCGAATATTTAAAATGTATCTAGATCAATCCCCTTCATCTCTTGTATTAGGATACAAGTCAACCTTTAATCGCGTTTATGTAAAGTATATTAGTGATATCCCTTCTTAGAGAGTATTTTGTTCAGTGAATTTGCAAAGTTTTGCTTATCTTTAGCATTAAATGAGTCAGGGCCTCCTGTAACGACTCCTCCATCACGAAGCTCCTTCATAAAGTCTCGCATTGATAATCGCTCTCCTATATTCTCTTCATCGTAGAGTTCACCGCGAGGATTAATAGCAAGAGTTCCTCTTCCAACAACTTCAGCGGCCAATGGAATGTCAGCTGTAATGACGAGATCATTTACTTCAACATGTTCAGCAATATACATATCAGCGACATCATCTCCACTATCAACTTTAACAAAAGAGATTAACTCGTGATGTGGGATATTCATATAGGAGTTAGCAACAAGTATAAGTGGGATTTGTAAACGAATGGATGTTTTAAAAAGTATCTCTTTTATAACCTTAGGGCATGCATCAGCATCGACCCAAATCTTCATCTCTTTCTTTTGCATTTAAGATTCCCTCATTTATCAGATAATTCATCTTAGATCGTTAAATACTATTTGAATACAGACTTTAATAACTTCATCAAAATAGCAGGTAAACTATTATGGTGCTTTCGTGGGATATCCGGTGTTGAATCAATTAATTCTTTAATACGTTCGTGACTTACTTTGACTTGTCCATAATGGGCGATAAGAAAGTCATTGATACCAAGATCGATATAGCGCTGAAGTGAGCTTCGATACTCTTGTGGTTTCCAGATTGGATAAGGCCTAAAGACATTAGTTTTGGTACTGACGAAATTATCAGCAATATATGCAAGCTTTTGTTCTTCATGAAAGATACTTAAGTCCATTATTGTGTGCCCTGGACACTCTAAGACTTTCCAGTTTTTAAAGAATGGAACTTCCATTAGATCAGTTAGAATATAGTCGAGCTTAACTTTGCGTGAAAAAAGAATATTTTTAAATCCTCTCTTCTTATTTAAGGCCACAAGATAAGTAAGAAGGATATCAACCCAATAAGTAACGATACCAAAAGGGCCAGAGTACATTAGATTAAGATCGCGAGGGCCGGCGATTGGTATTCCTTTCTTTTGAAAGAAGCTAACCGCTCCCATGTGATCGGGGTGTGCATGAGTTGTGATAACTAATTTAATATCGCTTAAATTTCTATTTAATTTGCTTTCAAGATATGATTCCACAACTTTAACATCAGGCCGACAACAACCATCCAGAAGAAGAAACGAGCCGTTTTCTTCTACGAGATAGATTGTTTGGATATAGCCTTTTAGTTGATGTATTTTAAAGTCCATAAAGCCCAGTTGTTATGGATTTACTGATAAATAGATTTGATATCAGTAATAGGAATGGCCATCACTTCATCAGCATCATCCACGTCTGTTATTTCAACGCGACTACCATCAAGAGAAAGAGAAATTGTACCATCTAAGTTTTCACCACTTTTTAATTCAACAGTAACAAACTCACCTTCAAGTAGTTTAACATCTTTTCTGATCTTCTTAGTTTCCTTT
Organism: Halobacteriovorax vibrionivorans; assembly: GCF_003346865.1. NCBI lineage: Bacteria > Pseudomonadati > Bdellovibrionota > Bacteriovoracia > Bacteriovoracales > Halobacteriovoraceae > Halobacteriovorax > Halobacteriovorax vibrionivorans. The sequence goes on from NZ_QDKL01000001.1 coordinate 663,604, forward strand.
GCCACATCAATGACATCAAGGCCGTAAATTTTCTCATAAGCAAATGTCATGCGTCGCCCGTCTTCAATAGAGGTGAAGTTAAGTGTTTCATCACCAATTTCGAAATCACGGCCAGCAATTGAAGTATGATTGGTTCCATTATAGAAGTGAACATTAACATCTTTATTCTTTAGATTTTCCACTTCCCCTTCTAAGAGTTTTTTATAAATTTCAATTTCACCTAAAACTTCATCATTTATACTTTGTATATCACTATAGCTAATGAGGTATGCACCTTTAGAATTATTAATTTGAAGGCCACCACGTGCATAACTATGTATCTTTCCTTGGATATTATCACCTTTCATATTGATAATAGACACATCACCACCGACTCTTACTTCATAATTTTTTATGATTTTCTTAAGTGCACTAAAGCAATTGCCAACTTGGAAAAATGAAGCTGTTGAACGAGAAGACGTAGGATTATAATTTGTTGAATACCATACAGCTGTAAAGGAAATGGCAATAGCTGCAAAGCTTCGAATAACTTTTTGGCGTTCTGTTATCATAGCAATTTTATCGGCTAAACTATGGTTTTCCTTAACTATCTTCATGAGTTAAAATAATTAAATCAACTAGTTAGAGGATACCATTATGAATCTTAGTGCTATTGGAATTGCATGCGAAAGTCTCGAAGACTCTATAAAATTCTACGAAAACTTTGGATTAAATTTTACCCAAATTGGGGATGAACATTATGAGGCCACAACAAAGTCAGGTCTTCGCCTTATGCTCGATTCGTATGATCTAATGAAAAAAATCAATCCAAGTTGGGAGAGGCCAATCTTTCCAGGTATTACTCTTTGTTTTGAACAAGACAATCCACAAAGTGTTGATAACTTAGTTAATAAGCTAAAAGATAAAGATGTAATTATTGAAAAAGAGCCTTGGGATGCTTTTTGGGGCCAACGATATGCTTCAGTTAAAGATCCAGATGGAAATCAAATTGATATCTTTGCTCTACTGTAAACGAGAACCACTGGTGCAGAAGTCTTGAATATGTTTATTAGTTGAAGGAGTGCCACAACACAAAGAAGCACGAGTAAGATCAAATGAATTCTTATGAAGGAACTCTTTTGCACGCTCGAATAAAACTTCTTGATGAGTATTTAGATTAGATAAGTCTGAATAACATGTTTGAACGAGTTGTGCACGACGTGCAGATTTCTTTTTTTCAAAGCATATCTTTTGAGGAGTACCATCATCTCCAAAATCAATCGACTTTATGATACTTGATAGACTTCTTCCACGATGCCTACCCCTTGAAGAAAATTCAACTGAATCAATGACTCCCTCATCGGACTTATTAAGCTTTAAGCTCTTACCATCGATTCCACTGATATCAACTGATCGATCTTGAGAACATGAGATATTAGAATATCGATTTGTTTGTAGATCATCATAGATTGTTTCCACAACACGACACATATGTTCACCATTAGTTAGGGCCTGTTTTTGTCTTGGCCAATCTTCACCTAAGAAAGAAATGACTTTGGGGCTTAATGCCAAAAGAGGTTTACATTGTGGATCTTTGATCCAATCGTGGTAGCCAAGTGTTGCACAGGCCGTAGAGGGTGAGTACCCCATTAATTCGACTGCATTTGCTGCTTTTAAAAACTTTGTACTTGAAAGTATCTTCGACATAAGACCGAGGCCATCTCGTGTTTTATTCTTCACTTGACTTGCAATGGCACGAGAACTCAGCTTAGCTTTTGCTACGTTACTAGGTGTTATTTTATGGTAGTTTTCCTGTATAAGGAGTCGTTTGTGAAGACGAGCCTTATCAAAAGCAGAGAGCGGGCGATACTCATGGCCTTTTGTAAATTCATTATAATTTTGTTCTAAAAACTTAGCAGCTAATCGATCTTTCTTATTCTTTAAAAAGAATTTACTATCACTTGCTTTAACTACTTTGCGTCCAAATTCTTCTTTTGTGACCGGACTCATTCCACGATCAACAAAGTCTGCTATCTTTTCAATCTTTAGTATTAACTTTCGTTTTTTTAAAACATTCTGCTTTCTTTTGCCAGTAAGTCCTTCAAGAGAAAGTCCTGCTTTTTTAAATGCATCCTCTGTCCATTTTCCATCAACATCATTTAGAGAATCTACAATTTCTCTATTTAGTTTTCTTCCATAACCTTCTTCAAAAAGAACCTTATAAAATGGCCGTCCGTTATATTGACTTGAAGGTGTAACCTTAGCATTATCATGGGCCTCTAAAACGATTTTTAATGTCTCCTTATCAATTTCTTTAAAACGTTCTGGATATCGTTCAAGTAGCTTTACTCCCAAGTCCACAATTCTCTTCTTATGCTTGGACATATGCTCGTGAAAGTCGAGTGCATCATTTACATTAACACGTCCTGATAATCTTTGAGCGATGGCCTGTACATTTTGATATTGAGTTGAAAAGATCAGTGTATAAGGAATCTTTGCAGAAGTTTCACTTTGGGAGCAAACACCTATAGATAAGTCATTAGGTGATAAATCTTCATTCTCTTGAAAATTACTATCATCAAATAAGCTATGGCATTGAGCTAAATCATCTGAATTAGAACAAATAACTTGGGCCTTCAGATAATTAATCTTATCCCGAATTTCATTTGGACTATTAAGACAATGCTCTGATGCGTAAACTACTGAAAGTAATAAGCTCAGTAAAAGAATGTAGCTTTTTGTCTCCCTCACTTAAAACTTATCGGCAGTATATAAACAAAGTTAAGTTACTGACTTATATTAGGCAGCCTTTTTAATAAAGTCTTCACTATCTGGAATTTGAATACTTGAAACCTTCTTTTCCAATGATACGACTTTCGCTTTCGTATCATTTACACCTAGGATAAGGCTTTTAATATCACCGATAGACTTATTTAAAATCGAGACTTGCCCTTGAAGCTGAGTTGAGACCAATGATGAATCTTGAGCAATACCAGTATTTGACTTTGAAAGAACATCGACATGTGAAAGCGCAGTTTGTAGCTGGTTGATTCCACTTGATTGCTCCTGTGTCGCCGATGAGATCTCACCTACAGAAGAAGAAACTTCAATAATGAAAGCATAATTACAGGCACTTACTAAATAAACTCTTCCCTAATAAACAGAATATATTCGCGACTCATTTTCACAAACGACTTTTATAGACAACTTTGTAAGAGATTGAATTAATTATGTAACAACTATTATTTATTAACATTAGCTAATTTGGAAAAACATCCATTCTGCCAACTCAGTTTTGCACGATCACTAAAGTTCAAATGATTTCAAAGCTTTTTGCGATAGATGGGATTGGCCATACTTGTCTATGATAAATCCAATAAATTTATGCTTATTGAGATAAAGAAGAGCATCCTTAACACAAAGATTCATTAAAATAGTGGCGGTTGTATCAGATGAAATTGCATCATCAGCAATTACTGTAGTAGCAATAATTTCATCATTACTACATCCATTCTTAGGATTAATTATATGGTGGTCAGCTTGGTTCTTTTCATGTTCATTAAAATGAATATATCCACCTGAGGAAGCAACACTTCCTTTTGATAATTGAATTACGCCGATTGATTTTGAACTATCTTTAGACAAGGGATTACGAATTCCGATTCGCCATGGCCTTGGAGCACTATTATGTGAATGAACCCGAATATCACCAGAACCATTTACATAGAAATTAATAATTCCTTCTTTTTTAAGAAATTCATAAACACAGTCTACGGCATAGCCTTTCCCAATACCGCCAAGCCCAATACGCATTTGTTCATGTGGTAGATAGATAGTCTTTGTTAGATGGTTTAATTTAATTTTTCGATAATCGATGTGTGCTTGAGCCTGTGTTCTCTCTAAAAAAGATAGAGTCCTTCCATCATTTTTTGCTTTTCTCCATATATGTCCCACACTTGCAAAAGAGATATCGAAAACACCTTTCGAAGCTTTTGATATTTGAAGGGATCTTTTTACTAGATTAAATATTTCATTATCAACCTTTACTGGTTTTATTCCAGCAAAATCATTAACCCTATTGAATGGACTGTCACAAAAGTCAGTTAACTTAGCTTGGATGCGATGTACTTCCTCTTCAGCTTTTTTGAAGATGCTTATAACATCATGCTTAGATAAATGAGTTTGAGGAAAACAGAGTAATTGAAACTCGCCTCCCATTGCTCTAAATTTATGCTCACAGCGAATGGTACTTTCCCCTTCAATTTTTAGTGACACTATAAATCCTTGGGTGGCTTATCTGAGCTATAAAGTATAATCATATTATTATCAATCACAATAGAACGTGGAAGCTCTGTTACATTTAACATCTTTGAAGTAGTGCGATCGCGATCTTCAAGAATCAAAAAAGAGAATTGATATTTTTTCATAAATTTCTTTATTTTCTTTTTCTTCTCTCCTGCATTAACTGCAACAAAGAGGATACCTTTAGACTCGTATTTTTTCTTTAAGGCCTCGAGTTCATCTAATTCTTGGATACACGCCGTACACCATGAAGCCCAAAAGTTTAGATAAATCTTTTTATATTTCTTAGTTGCAGACTTTAGTTGAAAACTTTCTTTCTTGTCATATATAGGAAGAGTAAAATCCTTAATGGTTTGCGCATTGATATTTAATGAAAGTAAAAAAGTAATTAAAAGTAGTATCTTTTTCATAAAAAACCTAGAATTGAAATCCGATTGATGACTGAATATATGCATAGATCAGTCCATTTGAGCGTTTAGCAGCAGTTATACCATTATTCCAAACCATTTCTTCAAAGTCGATTCCATAGATTGTCTGGGTATCATAATGACTTGTTAACATAGTAGACAATTCGTATGACGAAAAGTCCTCAAGGTCCGAATCACTTGTCATAAATTCCTTAGCAGTATCAAATGAGTCAGCATAATACTCAACACTTGATTGATTGTGAAAGCGAAGAGCAACTTCAAAAAAGTCTTCATCATCATTTATTTCTTTTAGAAATGCTAAACGAATAGTATGGGCATCCAGATCCCATTGATCAAAGTAATAACGATAGGAAAGATTCATGGCCATTGTATCGTCAAAGCCGTGTACCCATTTTGAAGATAGTGCATAACGATTCCTTGTTTCAGGAAGAACTTCAGCTTGTCGAACACCTCCAACAAGAACGGAACTAGCAGTAGATTCAAGATTTTTATTTGCATTCACATATGTAAGGCCAGCTTGAACAATATCTTTACGTGTAATGATTTGTGAAGCTGTTAAACTTGCAGCAAAAATATCACGTGGTAAAAATTCAGATATCTTAGCTGTTGGAGGATTACTTAAGTCTTCAAACAACATGACCTCATCCTTGTAATATTGAAGACTAAGGCCAATCGTGAAGTTATCCTTTGCCATTGATCGTTGGATTCCTATCGAGCCATTAAAAGAGCGATAGTCATATTCTGAAGAAAACCCGACTCCACCACTTAATTCCCAATCACCCATTTCCTTTCTAACGCCTAAATTTCCAGAGATTCGTGACTGCTCCTTTCTACCTGGGCCACTGGCACCTGTGGCACCATCAAGCTTAGTATCAGATGCTGCTGTCCAAAAATCGAAAACAAAATGTGCATTTATCGCTGTATCTTCAGTTATTTGATGTTCAACAAATAACATAGGCTCGACAACATTTGCCTCTTCTTTTCCTGAATTATCAAAGACCTGATTACCATCATCACTATTTTGATGATAGACATTAAAAAGAAGTTTAAACTTTGTTTTTCCTTCTTCTAACATTTCCGCAAAAGAGCTGCGTATAGAAACGAGCAACAGGAGTAGAGTGAAGAGTGTTTTTTTAAATTTAGTTACAACCACAACCACCTCCAACAGCAGAACTTCCACCAACAGCACCTTCTCTAAATGCACGTACTTCATTCTGGAAAACACTTTCTTCAGGGTGAGGATCTAATTGCATAATTTTCTTTGATAAGAGGCCTCGATCAATTTGATCGACATTTGCACATGATGCTAGAAAGAGCATCATGAAGACATAATATAATTTCATAACTAATCCTTGTTAAAATTATATTTTAAATCTCTAACTAGATTGACGGCAACAAATACTATTGTTTGCCATTAGCAACATATGTTTACATATTCATATATTACTTTGGTGTTAATGGACAAAGGGCATCCACAATAAGTGTCGGCGTTTTAGTAAACTCATCAAACCAAATACACTCTTTAAAGTCCTGATAATGATTCGTATAGAAAGTTTGTCCTATTAACCTTTTATGACATGTTGCAATTGATCCGTCAGAGCTAGACTCTAGATTTTTTAATTTCTCCTTGAGTTGATTTAGAGTTTCTTCTGATAGTAATTGATGTATCTGACTTAGTGGTACTCCTGGACCTTTTGGATTCAAGTGATTTACGAAGAGTTGCTTCTCATTTTGTCGATTAAGAGGATAGTCTCTTAGCATCTGTTTTCGACAAACCTCAAAGCGATCGACGTAATCAGCTTCAGTAGCAAAGGCATCCCCCATTAATCGTGCAAGTTCAATATTTTGATAAAAATTAAACCACTGTCTTCTTCCTGGTTCAGTAGGAAGTTTGGTATTTCGCTTTAAGAAATCATAGAAGTAATTCTGGAACTCATAATTATATCCCCAAGGTGTATACTCTAGGGCCATATATAATCCAGAATCAGAAGAGAGCATCGCCGACTTAATTTGAGTAATTAACTTTCTAAATTGTTCAATATCTCTTAAATTTTGAATTGGTATTGTTAACGGGTTCATGCCTCGAAACTCAGCGTAGAGAGTTACAGCACGATTGGCCAGTTCACGATTAAGTTGTGCGCGGATTTTTGGCTCTATCGTTGAATCAAATAGACGAATATAAGTTTCAACAAGAGAGATAAAGCCTGCATCATTACCATCAGCATCTCGATTAAACACAAGTGTAAACCACGCACCTGCATACTTATCAAACGAGCTCACATAACCACTGGCACATAATTCTCCAAATGTGAAAAAGTCACCTGCCAGAAGCAATGCTCCATAGCGATCTTGTATTTTCACATAGTCAGTATCACGCTCTCTTGCAAAAGTTGTTTTGTGAACTGCTATTTGAAATGCACTTTGGGTTTGTTGGTTTTGTTTATTTAAAATATCGTCGACATGGCTATTATAAACATTATTATAATACTTACTAAAAAAAGGGTTAAAGATATTTGTACCCACAACTTTTTGTTTAAACTCTAATTGAATATTAGATTGTTGAGTACCGACAAACTTATCTAACTCAAAGCAGGTATTTGATCTTTTAAACAACTTTCTTGAAAACCCATCAAGAAGCTTCATGTGCCCTTCAATTTGAGTAACTCTTGGATCATCAATATAAAGGGATGAATGAAAATTCTCTTCATTGATTTTATTATCATGTAGTGGCAGGGCCCATGAATAGGCCCCACCAAAAATTAGAATAAATATTAAGATTTTATTTTTCATAATTATGCATCATCTGGAATAACAACTCTTGAAAGCTCTGGCATACAGTAACTATCAAGAAGTGGTGAAACTGGTACACTCGTCGTACGGGCATCTAAACATACTGGAATATTTCTATAATGTACTTTATCAATGCCTTGCTCATGAATTTGTTTAATACATGCCAATGCTCCTGTTTCAGGATCTGGTGTTGGTTCTGCTTGGCCATAATTAAATTGATAATTGGCCGCAAGATACTCTTCAACTTTTTCTTGAGAGAGAACTGAATCAAATGCAGCAAGAGAGATCTCAGAGTTTTGATTATTTGGTTTTGTTAAATCAGAAAAATAAGTATTTTCCGGCTCATAACCACCATTAAAATCATCATCAACATTTAAATATTCATCTTCTAAAATACGACGACAATTACTGGCCTTAAAGTATTGATCAATTTGAGCGCGATCAATACGATCTAATTCACTGATAATTTCAGCATTAGCTTCTAAATTCTTCTTCTTTTCAAATAGAAGTTTACCTTCATCATCTTCAAGCTCTAACAGGTCTTGAAATTGTGTGTTCTCAATCCAAGGTGCAACTTCCATAGTTGTCACTCGACCTGCATTTGGATCCTGCATCGTTTTAACAACAGCTTGAACTGACTTTTTGAAACTATCAATATCTGTAGGAATAATATCAGCGATCTCACCTTTACCTAAACCATAGGCCCAAATATTGATTTCTAATCTTTTTGATTGAGTCTCTTCTCTAAATTCACTTGAAATTGTCGTATCAGATGAGCCACCAGAGAAGAATCCACGCATCTTAGCTTTAAGTTGTAATTCAAAATTTACATCTCGCTCACTAGAAGTTGTGCGATAACGAAGTAAACCTAAGAAACTCGAATGACGACCAATCGATCGAACATAATAAGGGCCGCAAGAGTCAAAGAAACCGACAACATCACCTTTTGCCAATAAGCTTTTTGCACTTTCACTTAGCTGACTTTCTCCTTCTGAAAGAGAATGGTAATAGCTATCAACATCAATATCAGCAAAGATATAATGATAATGATAAGTATTTTCTCCAGAAACTTCCGTAAAGAGATTAACGTTTGTTTTTAAGAATAAGAATTTAAAGGTATTCTTTGTTTCAAAAGATTTTGTATACTGACTTTCCCAGTCCTGTTCAATTTCTAAGTAACGATATTTTAAGTCATATGATGGTTGAGTAGTTTTGACTTGCCCCATACAAGTACTTTGATACGTATTTGTTGCAATGGAATATCCCCTTCCCAAAACAGGGGAAATACCCAAGTCATTTAATCGATTATCTCGAATAACTCGCGATGAAGCAAAAACACTACTCGATAATATCGACAGTGTAACTGCCGCCCTCATTAAATTTTTCACATATCCTCCTATGATAATGTTTCAAACCCTCTAAATAAAATATGATTAATAAAAAGATATGTAGGTAACTAAGTCAATTTAAGCTCTAGTAAATTCAAGCAAATAAAAACTAAAGGATGATCAAAATTACCGCTAACATTAACGACGCTTAGAATATGAGATAATTTTAGAATGAAAAATATCTTACGTTTTGCTTCATTTATCTTAATTATCTCCTCTTCAACTAGTGCATTGGCCTATGGGAATATCTCAAAAGGAAATCTCACAATTGAGCCAATAGTCGGATACGAAAGAGTCCAGTCGATTCTTCCAACGCCTCATACATCAAATCGATTGTTTTACGGTGCTCGTGCTAATTGGGGGCCACAGTATTTGTCCCTAGAAGCAGAAGTTACTCAATCAAAAGAAGATGAGACTTATAATTCTGGTACCGTCGAAATGGCCGAGACATCAACAAATTACAAACTTGGTTTAAGAAGTGCATACAATATTGGCTCTTCACTACGCTGGTATTTGCGTGCAGGTGCTAGTGCTCGTGAAAGTAAGTACGAAAGAACAGAGGCAGGAGTTACCACAACCCAAGAGCCTGCGACATACGTTTCACCTTATGCAGGAAGTGGCCTAAGTATAAATATGCTTGGAGTATTCTCTCTTAATGCAGGTATTACAGCTGTTTTCACAAATCATCGTGAAATAGAAGAGCCGGAATATCAATCATCTCTTGGTTTCTCAATTAGAATATAGAATAAAAAAGGCCCTTACCGAAGTGTAAGGGCCTCTTTTCATGCTCGCAGCAAGAGCTACAAGCTGAGCAGAGCAACCGAGTGAAGCTCTACCATCTTTAATATACCATCAAAACATGTTCACCAGAGTTAAGATTTCCTAAATTTGCTCTATTGTTTAGACCACCAATTTTCTATAAAATATAAAGGCCAATCAATAGGAGGATTTGATGATCAAGTTACTAGTGCTAGTAAGTGCACTTTTTATGACTTCATGTGCGACAAAAGTTCATGGTTTAAGAAAAACAGCTGATTTCACATATAGTAATGTTGTGAACGGACGCCTTACTATTGGAGGCATCACACACACAACAGAAAAATGGGATTATAAGAAGAAGATTAACCTGGCCAATCAATTTCGTACAGATGTTCAAGAACAAAGAAAAGACATCATCATCGATAGCACAAGCTATCTCGTTAAGCGTATGGGACGAGGCCTCTATAGAGAGATGCTTAGAGAAATCGAAGAGGATTCAACATTATCTGAACAATCTCTAACTCTATTAAACCAAAACCTAACAGATCGCCGCTATATTGCCTTTGCTCGTATTGAAAATGACATCACAAGAAACTCACGTGAAACTGAAGATGTAACAGATACAGAAGGAAAAGCAACAGGAGACAAGAAACTTACGACAACTACAAATCGAGATATGGATATTAACTTCTTTGTCTATGATATAAGAAATAAATATCTCGCTTGGAATGGATTGATAAAAAAGAGTGGATCTAATTCCCTAGACTATCACATTGAAAAGAAAAATGGATTAGTTCAGTTTTTTGATTTAATTACAGGCTCAAAACAAGGCAGTCTTGATAAGAAATACCCTTACCCTAAAAAACCGAGTGAAAGGTATATCTTAAGTCGAGCTTTCTCAGGTTTTGCACAAAACTTACCTGAAAAGGACTAGAGGAAAGAATGATGGAGATCAATATCAATAGCATCACAGAATTTCTAGGATGGTGTACACTAATTAATTTTGGTCTCCTCACCCTTTCGACTATCTCAATCGTATTATTTCGAAAATTTATTATAAGAACACACTCAACACTTTTTGGAATAAAAGAAAAGAAATTACCTAAAATATACTTCAAGTATCTTGCTAACTTTAAACTTGTTGTCATCCTATTAAATTTAACACCCTATATTGCCTTGAAGCTTATGCAATAAAGATTTTGCAAAGTTATTTCTCTCTGAATTTCTTAAGACAAGAAATAATGAGCAAGACAGCGCCAGCCTCATCTAGGTTTCCGATATAAGGGAGGTTATCAGGGATAATCTCTATCACACCGGCCGTTGGATTTAGGATATAGATCACTCCTATAACGATTCCAATTAATGGGAGTATTTTCTTAGTAATTAACTTGTTCATGAAACCACGCTAGTTAGAATTAAATTATTTTTATTATACATAAGTGTCAAAAATACTCTAAGTAAGATTCGTTGAATCGCTTATCTCAGATAATTAAAGTTCCGAATAAAAGCCAAGAATCGAATAAAGCAACAATCTTAGGAGAATTATGAAAGCATTTTTAAAAAGTCTTAGCTTAAATGCAAAAATTTTACTCATGGCACTTATTCCATTTTTTATCTTCACGTCTATCTTTATCGCATACTCTTATGTTTCAACAAAGGATGCGCTACTTAAAGAAAAACGTCACCAAATTGAAGATGTAACCACAACGACAATGAAGTTTCTCGAGTCAATGAATGAGAAAGTTCAAAAAGGTGAATATTCAATTGATGAGGCCAAGAGTATTAGTAAACACTATATTTCCAGTATTCGCTACGGTCGTGATCACGATGATTATCTCTGGGTAAATGACCTGCATCCTAATATGATTATTCACCCTAGTAAGTCACTCCAAGGTAAGAGTGTCGCTGACTTTAAAGACAAAGCAGGAAAGCCATTATTTAACGATGTTGTTGCCCTTGTTAAGAAGCAAGATAAAGGTTTTATTAACTATATTTGGAATAGTAAGACTGATAAGAATAAATTTGTTGAAAAATATTCTTATGTTGAATTATTCAAGCCATGGGGATGGGTTTTAGGAACAGGTATTTATGTTGAAGACGTTAATAACTATATTTTTAGTGTCTTTCTAAAACAGGCCTCGTTTGGGATTATTGGTTTATTAATCATTGCCGCAATCTTTACCTTTGTTTTAAAAACGGGAGTATCAACACCTCTTCTTTTAATGGCCAACAAACTAAAAGAAACTTCTCAATTTGTTGCCCGCGGCTCAACAACAACATTAAATACTTCGACGCAACTTTCAGCTGCTACTAATGAACAAGCAGCATCTCTTCAGGAGACAGTTGCTTCTGTTGATGAAATCTCATCTATGATTCGTAGAAATACAGAGTTTGCAGAAGAGTCAAAAAAATCAGGAGAACTATCAGAAAGAGAAGTTCAAAATGGTAAGCAAACAATCGATGAAATGCTTATGGCCATCGAAAATATCTCTGAAAATAATACTGATGCAATGAAGAAGATGGAAAATAGTAACCATCAGATTCAAGAGATCCTAAACATTATTAAAGAGATTGAAACTAAAACTCAAATCATTAACGATATTGTCTTTCAAACAAAGCTACTTTCATTCAATGCATCTGTAGAGGCGGCACGATCAGGTGAAAGTGGTAAAGGCTTTGCTGTTGTTGCAGAAGAAATTGGATCACTAGCTTCAATGTCTGGTAAAGCATCAGATGAAATTAAAGTTCTTATTGATGAGTCTATTAAAAACGTCGAAACAATCGTATCTCAAACAACCAATATGGTTCAAGATGTAATCAATAATAGTGGTAAAACAGTTGAGGCAGGACGTAAAAAAGCAAGTGAATGTAAAGACGTACTCGATAAAATCGTCTTCAACGTACAAAATGTGAATGGCAAGATTACAGAAATTGCTCACGCTTGTAGCGAACAAACTCAAGGTGTAAACGAAATCACAAATGCTATTCGCCTCATTGATGAAACGACACTACAAAATAACAACTCGGCACAAGAGGCATCAAAAGAAGCTTCAAATCTAAAAAACCAGGCCAATAACCTTGATCTTGTAGTTAAGTCAGTTATCGAACTTGTAAGCGGAAACAGAGCAGCATAATTTTTATATTCTAGAGGTGGGCCCAGTACCCACCTCTCTTCACACCAATAATTAAAGGGTTGTAAACATACGAAAACAACTGTTTTGATATTCAAACTTTTATTTGACACCGTCTACATTTATGCTAAGATAATTTCAGATTCAGATATTTATATTGGCTGGATGGAGTGTCCATTACTTAAAATTCATTTCTTCTTTCTTTTTATAGCAATTCTTTCTTATATACATTCTTTGAACAACCCTACACTCCTTCGGCCATATAAATCTGAATTCATATCTTTTTTGCGCTTATGAAGAAATCCACGTAAAATATTTTTATGGATAAGAAATTTGAAACTCTCTATTATTTTATGAATGAAAATGTCTCTGTCATTGAAACGAAGAGAACAGACCTTGGTGATGATGCAAAAAAAGAAGAACTCTATCAGTGGTACTTTGTTTTTAATGAGGAACTTTCTTTAGAAAAACTTGAGTTTGAGTCTGCATTCGTCGACCAGGTCAATGGTAATGAGATCAATGTTCGTAAATTTAAAAATGCGGAGTTTCGATTTGATGATAGTTTTGGAAAGTTTCAAAACAAAGAAGGCGGACATATTATTATGAAAGTTCCAAATGCCGTTCTACCTCAACCTCTTGAAGATTTAATTTCAAAGAACCTATAGAAGTTTTTTCTCTCTTAAATAAAATCAAATAAGAACTAAAATAATTTTAGTTAATTATTTAAGGGAGAGATATGAAAGTTTTTTTACCATTATTTATTTTAGTTTTTCTAACATCTTGTGCAGCAAAATATGGAATTGTTGCTGGAGCACAGATGCCTAAGTATGAAGAAGATGTCACAATCATTGATTTATTTGGTGGCAGTGATACAGACCTTGAACCTTATACAACTGATGGTACAGGCTTTCACATTGGAATCTCAGAAGAGACAGATTGGCTTTTAACAAAAATATCTTATTATCAAAATACCTATAGTAATGAATCTTATAAATTAGAATCTAGTACAATTAAAACTGATCTAAAAGAAAGTGGTGTCATGGGAACGACTGGATTTAAGCTTTGGTGGTTTCAACCACTTTTTGGATTTAAGTATGTATCAAGGGAATATAGCAACCCTCAAGCTCCTTCAGACACAAACTATATTCTCTGGACACTTGGAATGGATATAGAAGTACCAATGAGTAAGCGTTTTTACGTCTATGGTGGATATCACTATAGTTCGGGATCAGATTTAGATATTACTCACGATACTGAATTTACTGTGAAAACGATGGTCTTAGGTCTTCGTTATAACTTTTCTGAATAAACTTTTCGCCAAATCTCTAAGAGCTTAATTGGAATTGGCTCTTTTAAAGGTGAAATATCAAATTTTTCAAAAAGATACTTATCAGCGAGATCTTCACTTTCTTCAAATTGAAGGTTTCGCTTTTCTTGAATATCTAAATCACTTTGACAATTTCCACCTTCGCTTTGTCCCGGCTCACATGGATTGAAAGCAATACAACCATAAGGCTTATGATCGACACCCAGGCCACATCCAAAACTTGGATAAAAATAAAAAGGACATGTATAAGACTTTCTAAAAAACTCTCCAGCTCCTATTTGGATATATTTATCCAGCCTGAATTCAGATATGCAGTCCTCTAATCGTCTTCTTGTTTCTTGATTAAGTAGACCTTTTTCTTCTAGAGCTGCCATGGCCTCAAGTGCTTCAATCGATGTCATTTGCATTGAGTTCGCTTCGTATGTACAACAGCGTCCAGTACAGTTCATGCAATCAAGGCCTTTTTTCTCATTATCATACATTTGCTCAGATAAAAGAGCACGTCTTGTCTTAGCTTCTGCTAGGCCAACATCTGAATAGACATTTTTTAATAGTTCTTTAAAGTTCAAAGAATTCATCTTCTAATATCTGCTTCTTATTTTTTACGGACTGTACTTTTGTTTTCTCAAATGAAAGATTTGAATCTCGGTAATCATCTAACTCTTCAGGCGTGATTACTTTTACGACTTTCAATTTATTCAAGATTGAATTTACAATTTTATTAGCAAACTCTGTTAACTCTTTATCGCGAAAAGACTGAGAGTATACTTTGGGATTTGGAAGTAACATTGCTAGAAATGCAGCCTCTTTTGGATTTAGATCATCTGGTCGTTTTTTAAAGTAAAACCAGCTTGCCTCAGTGATACCGTAAAGTCCTTCTCCAAATTCAATGATATTTAAATAAGTTTCTAGGATCTTATCTTTTGTTAAACGATTCTCTAAATACATAGTCGAAAAGAGTTCAAATACTTTTCTTTGCAGGCTTCTTTCACTCTTTGTATAGAGATTCTTTATCAGCTGTTGTGAGATCGTACTTGCCCCTCTTAACTTCTCTCCATTTAAATGATCCTTGATGGCCATGTAAATTTGCCTTAGATCAACTCCTTGATGGTTATAGAAGGACCAATCCTCACTAACAATAAAAGCATAGTAAACATGCTTTGGTAAGGCCTTAAGACTTGCCCACTTGCGAGGTCTCTTGTGAACGATACGGTAATGAATTGACTCATTCCTATATTCATTTTTGACGTAGCTATTTGCCAGTTTATTAATATTTAAAACTGGTACTTGCGTGAAGAGGTAACCACTGAGAAGACCTCCTACAAGGATGAATAGTAGAATCATTTTCTTAAGCATTAGACGCAATATAGCATGTTTTTACTTTACTTGAATAGTCCAGTATAGACATCTTCCCTACTGATCTCGTTCATATTATTAATAACTTAGCCTGCTAAATCGGCATTATTTACCGACATCGATAAAATCACCTTAATTAATTACGCATGCACTCCACAACACCCGATTCGTTTATTGCTACACATACAAACGGAGTTGACATGTTTACAAAATCATTAAAAATGATGACGGCATCTTGCTGCCTCATATTCGCCACCACACAAACATTTGCCCAAGAGGAAGCCTCTTTCCCTATTGGTAGAATAACTCAATTAAACGCTCTATATACTTCACCTCAAGGTGACGGAAGCGCAAAAGAAGTTTCAATTGAAGGCTTTGGTGATTTTATAAATCCAAAACTTGAAGTTGAAAACTATAATGGAATCCTAATGTTTCGAGTAGAAAATGAAGCCTTTGAGCTCGATTTATCTTCTCTTCCAATTAGAGATGCCAATAAGATTGATCTTGATAATATTAATTATACAAATGGAAATGCTGACCTTTCACTGGGCCTAACAAATATTAATGCCACAGGTGAAGGGTTTAGAACGACACTTACAAACTCAAGAGTTCAATGTCAAAAAAGAGAACGCGAAGGAAGTGTATATGAACAACTTCTTCAAAACTGCTTCAACTATCTAACACTAAATGTGGATAAGGCCTATTTTAAAAGTGATGAAAGAAGTTTCTATAATGTAACAAATGAGTATGAAACACTTGGTGATGCTGTTGAGATCGATGGGATCAGTCTTAATATTCGAAATGGTAAATTTAATGGACACCTTAAAGGAAATATTTCTAAGGGTGTAAAAGTTAAGTTTGAGGGCCGCTCTTCATACGATTTAGATAATAAAATTATCAATATAAAAATTGAAAAGGCAAAGGCCGGATTCTTTAACGTACGTCGTACAATCTTTAAAGAACTAGAGCGCTTCGAAAGTAATACTATCGAAGTTGATGAACCAAATATTTATATTATTCTACAAGACTAAAATATTCTGAGAGGATCTTAATTGATCCTCTCCATTAATTCTTCATTTGAATTCACAACAGTAATTAATTCATAGTGCTCTTTTGAAACAAACCCTTCTGCTACAGAAAGTTCAATATGCTTAATTAAGTGATCAAAATAACCATTAACATTAACCAAGTAAATTGGCTTTTTGTGATATTGAAGCTGGGCCCAAGTTGTGATCTCAAATAGCTCATCAAGAGTTCCAAAGCCTCCTGGGTAAGTCACAAAGCAATCCGATAATTCATACATCTTCTCTTTACGTGTATGCATTGTTTCTACTTCAATAAACTCAGTTAAACCTTGATGTCCGACTTCCCAATCAATAAGAGACTTAGGCATTACACCTATAACGTGTCCATCTTTTGCAAGCATAGTATCAGCGATTTTTCCCATCACACCAATTGAGGCTCCACCGTAAACAAGGTAGTGGCCATTTCCGACAAGTTTTTCCCCCAGATCAGTTGCCTGCTCTAAGTATACTTCACTCTTTCCACTTGATGATCCACAAAATACACATACTCTCATTCTATTCTCCAACTTCTTTAATTAACTCTTCTAATGTGAGACTTTCGCTAGAGCTTTTATCTAAGTATAAGAAATACTCCTGATTTCCACTCTTTCGTCCTTTAATCACACAAGGCTTAATACCTTTAATCTTAAGACCTATTGCCTCACATTGTATTTTCATTTCTTCTAGTGCACGAATGACGTATTCGCGTCCTTTAACAAGTCCCTTCTTACCAATACCTTCTCGTCCCACTTCAAATTGTGGTTTAAAAAGAAGAATCATTTCAGCATTATCCTTACTGATAGCAACAAGGTTATTCCAAATTAAATTCAGTGAAATAAATGACAGGTCAGCGACACATAGATCAACCTTCTCTTCTAGCCCATTTAATTCACGAATATTTGTTCCCTCTAAATTAACAACTCTTTCATCACTAATAAGAGATGGATCAAGTTGTCCATGCCCAACGTCTATAGCAAAGACTTTCCTTGCTCCAAGGCCAAGGCAAAATTGAGTAAATCCGCCAGTACTTGCTCCCACATCCGCTACGACTTTATCTTTTACATCAACATTAAAATGCTCAAAAGCCCCTGCTAATTTATGAAAGCCACGCCCGACTTCTTTGACATCATCAATTATTTCGATTTCTTCATCAGCGACTTTATAAGATGCTTTGGTAATAATCTTTCCTGCAACACGAACCCTTCCGTTTGCAATAATTTGCTGTGCTTTTGATCTTGTGGAAACAAGTCCTAAGTCTGCTAATTTCTTATCGAGTCTTTCTAAATTTGAATCGGACATTAGTGAACAACTGGTTTTATCTTTATTTTCGTTTTTTGACCAAGTTCTGGCTCATTGAAGATAACACTACCTTCGTGGCCTAGCTTAAGATCAAGTTTAAAACTTTTTGAAAGTGTTTTAGAGAGTACTCTTCCCTCGATTTCAACAAGTGAGCCTGGGCCATAAGTTGTTTCATCATCAATGAATGTACCTGAAAGTAAGAGATCAATTTTACTCTTCATAACAAATCGACTCATTTTATCTGGTTGTATATTTTCAACAAAATGAAGCTCACTCATAAGAATGGTTTGTCCCTCGAAGTCTTTTTCATGAGTCATTACCACTTCTACAAAGATTGTGGCATATGCACTTAAACTTAACAGAAGGCATAAAATGAGTTTTTTAATCATGGAATTCACCTGTGTAAATTAGCTTTGTTTGACCGCCAAGATAGATCATCTCCGCTGCTCTTTTGACAAATAGTATACCACCATTTGTTTGAAATTCTATTTCATCACTATGTTCATGGCCTTTATCCCAGAGCATACAAGCGGCCGCGACATTACCTGTACCGCAAGCAAAGGTCTCACCCTCAACACCTCTTTCATAAGTACGAATTCGGTACTCTCCATTATCTATTTTGTGAATGAAGTTTGAGTTCACTCCCTCTGGAAAGTCTTTATCATAGCGAATACGCTTTCCTATTGTTTCGACGTCAACTTCTTGAGCGTCGTAGACCATAAATACGCAATGCTCGACACCAGTATTTACATACATTGAGTCAATGGCCTCTTCATACTTACCAGAAATATCATAAAGGTCTTCATCTTTGATTGTGGCCATATGAACCCAAATTACATCTCCATCAAGTCCTGATGAATAAACACCGCTCTTAGTTGTAAATGTGAAATCAGAATTATGGGCATCAGTAACTCGACGGTAAAAATCCGTAATAGCTCGTGTGGCGTTTCCGCACATACTAACTTCCCCACCATCAGCATTAAGATAACGCATATGAAAGTCGTATTCATCAGAGTTCTCTAAGAAGACAACTCCGTCTGCACCGATTCCAAAGTTGCGCTGACAAAGCCTTTGCCACTTTTCTATATTGTGAACATCCTGCTTTCCATCACGGTTATCGATGACGATAAAGTCATTTCCATTAGAGCTGTATTTACTGAAATTTGTCATGGGAATATCATTTCATTATTTAATAAATTTGACTACTATCGCCAATTACACATCGCACCACCGCCATGTATCAAAATTTTGTAGCCAGATTACCAATTCTTAGTTAAATTTATATTTCAAATTACCAACTTATGGGACATTAGCTCAGTTGGTTAGAGCCCCCGGCTCATAACCGGGTGGTCACAAGTTCAAGTCTTGTATGTCCCACCATAAAAAAAGCCTCGGCATCTGCCGGGGCTTTTTTTATTTGTGCGATATTCAAGATTTTCAAATTTTGATCATGGAACAAGTTGTTGAGGCGGCAAATGCCACGATGGCATTTGAAGCCGAGCATCACTGACGAGCGAACACGAAGTGAGCGAGAGAGTGCCCCTCGCATAGCATGATATATTCTTGAACACAGGGACCCCCCGAAGGGTTGTTACACTGGAGCGAAAAAATATGCCCAAAGGCATATTTTTATATCGTATATACTAAGTAAAAAAAGATTTTGGTCTAAGTGAGTTCGCGACAGCAAGTCTTGTATGCCGGAAAGCCGCACTTCGCTAGCTCTTCTTCAATCACATCCATCTATGCATCAAAAAAGTGAATCTAAAGCTATTTCAACTCTATTAAATAATGCTCAGATCCCCACCACTTTCCATCGACAAAAGTAAGATTCTCTCTTCTTCCAATAAGTTTAAACCCCATTTTTATAAGGTTTGCTCTTATGGCCTCGTTGAAATCAAAGATACCAGCCTCAACATGAGTGCACCCTTCACGAATTGCTAGTTTTCTGATTTCGGAAAATATATGCTTCGATAACCCCTTTCCACGATGAGATGATTTCCCAATGGCTAAACTTGGCCAACAAACACGTCCCTCTTTATGCATTCCAACAGGATGATTTATGAAAAATGATCCGTATCCAAAATAGTCATAGTCATCTTTAATTATAAAAGCGATTTTATCCTCTTTAGAAAATGCTTTCTTAAAGTCATCTACAGAAAAGGAAACGGTGAAGTCTTCATCATCATTTTGAAGGAACCAATTATTTACGACTAATTCATCTGCAAGCCATGAGCAATAAGCTTCTGCCTGTAGTTCATTATTTGGATCAATTTTTTCAATCGTAATATTCATAATTTCTTTCTCTACTCTATTTAGACTAATCAATTAAGGCACATAGATACGACTAAGAATATCTTCCATTTGCATACAAAAAAGCCCCTGTTAAACAGAGGCTGATTTCTATTGCTAATAGAGCCCTTACTCGGGGAAGGGATAGAAGAATTATAACACGAATAAAGTTTCAATAAAAAGTCCTTTCTCCTGCTCAATGACGAGCATCCATAGGGAGAAATCATGGAGGATTTTTTATTGCTACTAGAGTTAGTAATTTGCTTACTTAATCTATTGATTATACTGAGCAAGTTCTAATTCGGGGAAGGGCGAGTGATCGCCCTTCTTTTTATGAACACTAACAATTCGGATCAATATCCGCATCACAAATTCCACACATCTCTTTCTTTGCTTCGTAATTTGTGTCTTTACAATAGCCAGTGTAGTCACCGTGGGCCAGATGATCTTCAACAGCGTCTTTACCAATAAAGATCTCTTTAGCATTTGAAGGATTTCCTGGAGGCACATGACAAACAAGGGCCTTATTATCTTTTTTAGGACATCTTAGTAGAGGTCTACCTTTTGAAAAAACTGATGATGAAACCAAAGTTAAGGCCAAGGCTAAAATTGTATATTTCATAATTTCCCCCAAATCTTTTCATCTATTATAACATAGGCTCGGCCAATTCTTACGTCCACGAGATATATTTAAGTGAATTAAGTTATTTAATTACAATAGCTTACGAGGTCACAAAATTAGTTAAGACTTTAATTACTAGAAAATGACGTGTTAGAATAAGTGGATATTAACAATGAAATTTAGGTAGTTATGATCAAGGATTCTTACGATTATATTATTGTAGGCTCAGGTTTTGGTGGCTCTGTCTCTGCACTTAGGCTTGCAGAAAAAGGCTATAGCGTTCTCGTTATTGAAAAGGGAAAGGACTATGGTGATACTTCAAAATTTCCTAAGACAAATTGGAATCTACCTAAATGGATGTGGCTACCTCAGTTGAAGTTTTTTGGAATTCAGCAACTTACTTTCTTTAGACATGTATCGGTCTTAAGTGGTGTTGGTGTTGGAGGTGGATCTCTTGTTTATGCAAATACACTTCCTAAACCGAAGTCCCAATTCTTTGAGCATGGACCTTGGAAGAATTTAAATAATTGGGAAGAAGAGTTGTCCCCTTATTATGATCTTGCATGGAAGATGCTTGGAGCAGAGAAAACAAAACATCATGGTGATGCTGACTTTACATTAAAACAACTAGCAAAAGAAATTGGAAGAGAAGATCACTTTGATGCAACAAAAGTATCTGTCTATTTTGGCGAGAAAGGAAAGGAAGGTATTGAAGTTGCTGATCCTTACTTTGATGGTAAAGGACCAACTCGCTCCGGATGTATAGCCTGTGGTGCTTGTATGACTGGTTGTCGCTACAATGCCAAGAATACTTTAGATAAGAATTATCTCTATCTTGCACGTAATCTTGGGGTAGATATTCTTGCTGAGAATAAAGTAATTGATGTCACACCTTTAGATGGTGAATCAGGCCGTACTGGTTATTCTATAACGGTTAAGGAATCAACAAAGTACTTTGGTAAAACAAGAACCTTTAAAAGTAAGGGAGTTATATTCAGTGCTGGTGTTCTTGGGACAATTAACTTACTACTTGATTTGAAAAAGAAGTCTCTTCCTAAATTATCTCCTGCACTTGGAGATACCATTAGAACAAATAATGAGGCACTTATCTTAAATACAACTTATAAGCGAAATATCGATATGACTAAAGGAGTTGCTATTGGTTCGATAATAGATATCGACGAGCACTCTCACCTTGAACCGACACGCTATGGAAAAGGTTCTGGCTTCTGGCGTGTCTTAATGGTTCCAATGATCTCTGAACCAAACTTCTTTTTAAGAATGTTAAAGCTCATTATCGAGCCTCTAAAGAATCCTATTAAGTGGCTTCGCATCTTAACAGTAAAAGACTTTGCAAAGCAGACTAATATTCACCTTTTTATGCAGCACTTAGATAGTACCTTAAAATTTCGAAAAGGATTTTTCGGATTAAAAACACTTCTTTCAGAAGGAGAAGCTCCTACCGCCTTTATTAAGACAGCACATGAAATGGCCAAGAAGTATTGTAAGATCATTGATGGAAAACCAATGGTGATGTTTACTGAAACATTAACAGGTATTCCTTCAACCGCTCATATTTTAGGTGGAGCCTGTATGGGAGAAAGTGAGAAAGAAGGAGTCATTGATAAAGACAATAAGGTTTTCAATTATGAGAATATGTATGTCTTTGATGGCTCAATGATTTCTGCAAACCCAGGAGTGAATCCATCATTATCAATCACGGCCATAACTGAATATGGCATGAGTAAAATTGCAGAAAAAGATAAATAATAATTGATGAAAAAAGATAGGCCAAGTATTTAAAAATACAGATAAAATCTAAAAACTGAATATAAGGCACTGAATTAATTAAGTTTATAAACAAATACTCCGAAAAAGTAAGCATGAAGAAACTCCACGTATTTCTCATTGCTTCTTGGGTAATTGCAGTATCGGCTGTGATCACAATACTGCATTCGTGGCATTATGCAGACCTTGGCCCTGAAAAAAATAAGCAAGTTGAATTCAAGAATCTCTTACCAAAAATTAAAGAGGGTCATGGTGTAGCACACTTTATTACGCCGGCCTGTAGTTGCTCTCAGCAAGTTTATAAACACTTATTAAGTAGAAAGCCGTTAGAAAATGAATTGGCAATTATTATCGATGATAATGAGCTCGAGTTTGAAAAGAACTTAAAGGCCAAGGGATATAAGGTTCAATTAATTGAAACTAAGAAACTTGATGCTGAAAAAGCAGATATGATTAAGGGAGTTCCCCTTCTCGTTATATACGATAATAACTTGGAAACACAATATGTTGGTGGTTACTCAGATAAATCCATTACACCATTTACAAAAATTAATATTCAAAGCTTTTTAAATAATATTGATAAAAAACGAAAAATAGCATCGATGCCAGTTATAGGATGTGCAGTTAGCAAGAAGTATCAAAAGCTACTGGATCCACTGGGATTGAAGTATCAGGAGTAGAAAGTGAGTGTTTACGAATCAAATTTAAGTAAAGTTTTAAAGTATACAAATATCGCTATCTTTGCACATATTCCAATTTTTATGGTTATGGCCTGGTTCTTTGATACACAATACAGTATTGCAATACTTGGCCCAATTCTATTAGGTGTTGGACAATTAGCTATACAATTCTTATTAAAGAACACAAAAGTTGCTGCGATCTTAATGGGCTTCACTTATATTGCACTATCTGGTGTTATGATCCATCTTGGAAAAGGTATGATTGAATGGCACTTTCATATATTTGTTGCCATTGGAATTTTAAGTGTTTTAGCAACTCCATTAACAATCGTTGCTGCAGCACTAACAGCAGCTGTACACCATGTTGCTTTTTACTTTCTTCTACCTAGTAGTATTTTTAACTATGAAGCAAGTTTAGGGATTGTGGCAATTCATGCGGCATTTGTAGTTGTTGAAGCAATTGCATGTACATTTCTAGCATATCGATTCAATAAAGTGCTTGAGCTTCAAGAACAAATTAATAATGAGATTAGACCTCTAGTAAGTAGTATTGATAGCGCTTCAAAAGTTTCAAGTCAGTCTTGTCATCAATTACTTGGTAACTCGCAAAATAACTCTTCGGCCATTACTCAAATTTCAGCAACAGCAACACAAATTTCACAAATGGTTGAGAGTACCAAAAATCAGATTGAACGAGTCATCTCGATAATGAATGAATCAAAAACATCAATGGGTGAAAGTTCACAAGCAATTGGTGAAGGTGAACGATTTATTAATTCATTAACATCTCTAGTGGAAAATATGAAAGATCTGCAAGAGACCTCTTCAACACAACTTAATTCAGTTGTTGAATCCGTAAATACAATTAGTGAGAAAACGACATTAATTAATGATATCGTTTTCCAAACAAAGCTCTTATCATTTAACGCTTCAGTAGAGGCGGCCAGAGCAGGAGAGCACGGGAAAGGATTTTCTGTCGTAGCTGAAGAAATTGGAAAACTCGCTTCAACTTCAGGAGCAGCAGCTGTTGAAATCAATGATATTGTAAACACAAGTAAAGAGCAGTTAAATAACTCCGTGGAGTCAGTTGCACAAAAGCTTACAAGCTTTCAACAAGAAATTACTGATTCATTTGAATTTTGGCAGGATATAAATAAGAAGCTTACTTCATCATTTTATGAAGTTGAAAAGAACTCAACAGAGCAAGAAGTATCTTTGAAAGAAATCTCATCTGCTGCTGACCAGCAAGATATTGGTATTAAGGAGCTTTCAGAAGCACTACATAATATCAACGAATCAAGTAGTGAGTCACTGGTTCAAATTAAAACCGTAGCTGACATTACAGACAAGCTTGAAGGTGAATCAAAGAAGTTGAATCATATTCAAAGTAAAATCATGAAGGTTGCATAATCTATAACATTAAAAATCTAATATATCGCCATGGTAAATGATTAAATCATTTACCATGCCATGTAACTGAATAGAGATCGTGTCTTCGATCTTTTAAATTCTTAACAGCACCATTTTGACGGGCCTCAAGTAATGTATCAATACGTAAGTCTGCGATAGCAACCATTTCTACGTTTGGTGTTGTATCAGCAGCGATCCCATCACGAGCGAAAGGAAAATCACAAGGTGTTAGAATACAACTTTGGGCATATTGAATATCAACGTTGTTAACACGTGGAAGGTTTCCAACATTTCCGGCCATTGCAACATAAATTTGATTTTCAATAGCACGTGCCTGACAACAGAATTTCACTCGACAATAGGCTTGGCGATTATCTGTTAAGAATGGAACAAAGAGAATATTAATCCCTTGGTTAGCAAGATGCCTTGTTAGCTCTGGGAATTCACTGTCATAACAAATTAGAACTCCGATTGGGCCACAATCAGTGTCAATTACTTTTACTTCATCTCCCCCTTCAATATTCCACCAATATTGCTCATCAGGAGTTGGATGTATTTTTGCTTGCTCATGAATTTGTCCATCGCGAAGGCAGATATAACTTATATTATGAACTCTATCCCCTACTTTAGTTGGGTGAGATCCTGCAATAATATTCACATTATACTTAACGGCTAGACGTTGGAATAAAGATTTTACGTCTTCAGTGTATGCAGTCATATGCTCAATAGCAACGTCTGCAGTTACTTCTTCGTTCTTAATTGAAAGAAGCTGCATTGTGAAAAGCTCTGGAAATAAAACAAAATCTGCTCGATAGTCAGCAGTAACATCGACATAATATTCAACAAGGTCTTCAAATTCTTTAAAGCTTTTAATACCACGTTGCTGATATTGGACACTAACAATTCTTACAGAGTTTTGTTTAATCGGACGATCTGCCTTACTGTCTCTTGCTTCATACTCTGAATTTCTCCAAATTAAATGTACTCCATAACCCATGGACTCTTTATCATCTGGCAGATACTTCTCTAATACACCAAGAACCTCAAATCCGTTACGTAATTGAAAGCCAAGAGTCGTATCTCGTATCTTCTTATCTTTAACTTGATTGATGTAGTCTTCAACGCTTTCGACTTGTTTAATTTTCTTTTTAAGATTTGGGATACGTCCGGCAAATACAATTCCTTTTAATCGCTCGTACTTAACCAGTCTCTTTCTTGCATTATATAAGCGCTGTCCTATTCGTTGACCTCTAATATCTGGATCAACACAAGTTTCATATCCGTAAAGAATATCTCCGTCTTCATCGTGAGTTGATCCATAGCCTCGGCCAGTTATACTTGCCCAAGTGTGCTTTGCAGTGGCCTTCTTTTCTGAAATGAGAATACTTGCACTATAGCCCACAATCTTTCCATTGAGGGTAGCGACAAAATTACCTTCAGGATAATTAGTAATCTGTCCTCTAATCATCCCTTTTGTATATGAATCTTGAAATCCAGTATAAGATCGCTCAACTAGATCAAAAATTCCGTCAATATCACTAAGTTGAGATAGTCTTACCTCAAGCTTTACTTGTTTTGCCTTTTTGGCCATAAAATCATCCTTGATTCATTCTTTATGCTTACTATTTTAGCAGTAAATTCACTGTGGACAAGACGAAGTTAACTGACCGAAATCTTAAGAAGAAATAAAGCTTTTTTACGATTTTGTACCGTGTTACAATAATTCTATGGCCGAAGCTCGTGATGAATTCACTATAATTACTACCTTTAACTGCAACTGGGATTGCTCGTATTGCATCATAGACACTCATGAGCGCAATAAGAAGAATCCAATCAGCAAGGAGATGCTCCTTGAGAAGATTTATAATGTAACAGAAGGTGCTACAGTTAGCCTCAGTGGAGGTGAGCCAGGTTTAATTGATCCAAAAACGATGGAAAAAGTCTTTGAGCATCTTGTGAAGCTTAATTGCACAATTGATGTTTTCACAAATGGGCTCTTCATTAAAAGATATGGTGATAAATACTTACAATATATTGATGAAGTTCTTTATCATTGTGTGGAAACCCTAGACCAAGAAATAGAATTTCCCGATATGGACGAAGAACAAGTAACTTATGTCATCATCGTTACAAATGATAATCACCATATGGTTGATGACTTCTTAGATAAATACCCTCATATTTCATTCAAATTGGCCTGTAATATGAAACACGGTCAAACTCTTAATCGTGGGGATGCTTTTAAGCTCTTCATGAGAAATAAGAAGCGAATTAGTGAAGACAGCTTTGAAACACTCTTTCGTTATCACTGCGATTGCAATCTCGTTTAAACATTAAAGCTAAATAAAAAAAGGGAGTCCATGACTCCCTTTTATATTATCTATTTGTCTTAACTTTATTCTAAAGGCGCTAAAGGTAGTGCGCATACATCTTCATATTTATATGCATCTTCACCTTCACACAGGGCCTTCATAAGAAGGTTAACTCTAAACTTAAGCTCTTGGTTCTCTGCTCTAAGCTCTTTAATTGCAGCAGTATTTATAGCAGGCATTTTTGTGTATTGAACATTAAGTAAACCAGTCGCCTCATCTCGCTCAACAACTTCTGGAAAGACCTTCTCAAGATCTTGAGCGATATAACCTATATCTTTACGACCAGTATCTTTCCATACAAATGAAACACCTCTAATTTCATCTAATTTATCTAAGACTCCATCAAGTACGGCCACTTCATCTTTAACACTCTCATCAGATAAAAAGTTAATATAAGAGCCATCATACATAGTAATTTGTCTTGTAGTGACTGGAGATCCCGGATCACCTACTTGAATATTTCCATAAACTCGAAAATGAGAAGTTTGACCGGACTGCCCCACCATTACATATGACCCATAAGGGTTAAGCATCAAACTAGTTGCCACACCAGCATTAGAAGCCTGTATTTCATTCGAGTCGAATGCTAGGTAACTAGACCCAGATCCCATAATTTTTAAAGCTGCAGAAGCTGGATTACCATTTGCGATATCTGTATAACCAACACCTGAAATCTCCACACGTCCATATGGATTTACTCTTAATAAAGAAGTCGCTGAACCGTCATCACTTTGAATTGTTCTCTCATCAAATCTTAAGCCAGTAACACCATTATCTCGAGTAACAATTAGAGGAACACGTGGCGTATTATTCGCTCCAACAGGTACAGCTGTACTACTACCAATTATAGCTGAATAGGTTGGTGATGCAGGCGTTGTTCCAGCAGCCTCAGTAATTAACCTTACCTCAGCACAGTCACCATTAATATCAAGATGCCCACCTAAAGCAACACAGGCTGCATCAATATATTCATCCTGCGCGCCATGACAACTTTGAAGATCACCAGCAGCATTTGTAATAACCGTGACCTTAAATCTAGCAGGAATTGTTGCACCACCGTAAGAAGAACGTTTAACTACATCTGCATCGGCTCCTGCCCTACCTTTTAAAAAGATAACCGCCATTGTCGCCTCAAATTTATAATGAGTAACACCACCAGAAGCTGGAAAGTCGTCTGGAGTTGAATCTGCGTCCTTCATAATTTGCATACTATCAACTGTAATTATATCTGCTTGAGAACCAAGCTCGTCTCCAACAGAGATAACAGCATTACCATCTTTGTCACGAATTTCTGTCAAAGTATCTGTAGTCGTAAAATTTGGCTGTGGTCCAAAATTAACTCCATTAAGAGTTTGCTGACAAGAGTCTTTATCTGAAAGAAAACGACTAATCCTTTGTTTTTCTTGTTGAACATTAAAAACTTGAGAGGCCCTCTTTGAAGTTTTATTTATATTTCCCATAATGTTAACAACAGCTACAGATAAAACTCCTAGTAGACCTGCCGCAACCATAATTTCCACGAGGGTAAAACCAAACTCATTATTTCGTTTTTTGTAATTCATTTGAGACACCTTTAAATATGCATTATGTTATAATTATAAGTGTATTTAAATTTTAATGCATTATTATTAACTAAATAATTTTACCTCGACATAAAATATGTGCAAGTGACTGAAAATATGACTAAGAAAAAAATGATTATTACAGGTGGGTTAGGCTTTCTTGGAAGCGCTATTGCCAAGAATTTCTTTCATAAGTACGACTTAGTCATCATTGACAACGAGTCTACTAATGTCATTAAAGCTGACGAATTGTCTCTGTTAAGTGACCAAATTATCTACAAAAAGCTCGACTTAGCACTATTAAACGAACAAGAGAAAGATTGGTTTAAAAAAGAATTAGAAGATACCACATATTTTTGTCACTTTGCAGCCGCTGTAGGTGTCAAAAAAATTGATGAGAACCCGAATGCGGCCATTATAAATGAGTACCAAGTAAATCAAAATATACTTCCATTAATAGCGCAGTCTAATGCAAAACTACTCTTTGCTTCAAGCTCTGAAGTTTATGGAAATGCCACTGAATGCACAGAGGATCAGTCTCTTGAGATAGGCTCGCCTGATACCTTGAGATGGGGATATGCTTGTAATAAGCTTATGACTGAATTTCTAATAAAGAGTTATGAAATTCCACATATCACCCTAAGACTTTTTAATGTAACAGGTCCTGGTCAATCACCAGATTACGGAATGGTTATTCCAAAAATGATTAAGGATGCAAAAGAAGAAGGTAGTATTAATGTTTACGGCGATGGAAATCAATGTCGAAGTTTTTGTGATGTAGAAGACTTCCTAAAGGCCATCGACATATTAATATCGAATGATATGTTTCATAACCAAACTCTTAACATTGGTAATGATAAAAACCTCATTACAATTAAAGAATTAGCTCATTTAATAAGAGACACACTTAAAGTAGACGCACAAATTAATTATTTAAACTTCCATGATGTCTACAGTAAAAATAGTGATGATATTTATAAAAGATCACCTAATACAGCAAAGCTAAAAGAGATATACACTCCAGAGATCGATGTGAAGTCAATCATAAGAAAAATTGCTGAGCACAAATATGGATAAGAAGAAAGTTTTAATGATTCATGAGGTATTTGACTGGATGTTAGATCTTGATCTATCTGACTATATTATAACGTTTGATGATGGACTATATTCACAATACAAAAAACTAGAACATTTCAAAAAATTTAATACACCTAAGATATATTTTATTTCAACGGGGATTTTGGCCAGTGAAGACATTGAACAAAATGAATCAGTAATTGAATGTGCAAAAGCACATGAACTCTACTTCAAAAACGAAGACACTAGCAATTATATGAAATGGAGTCAGGTTAAAGAAATTGCTTCAACCAAGAATTGCTTCATAGGCGGGCATTCTCATGCTCATCGCGACCTAAGAAGTAACACAAGTATAAAAGATCTTCATCTACATCTAAAAGACGATACCGACTTAATGCTTAAGAAATTCAAGGAAAATGGAATAGAAATTCAAGATTTCTGCTTCCCATATAATTATGAAGCACCTCTATACAAAGAAATATTAAAACAAAATGGCATTATTAATTTCTTTGGCAAAGAAAGAGTTGCGATAGAGGATCTAAAAAATGCAATATGAGAATCAAAAGATTCTAGAAATTGGACAAGGCTCTCCTCTCAATATTAACTGGGAAATGGTATCTCATTGTCAATACGATTGTTCTTATTGCTACTATCGTCCATTTACTAGTGACACAAATTATTCAACTCTAAGCAAGATCATTCTCAAAAAACTTAAAAATATAGAAGAGGATTTCATTATCAACTTAATTGGTGGTGAGCCTACCCTCCACCCGGACTTTACACAAGTCATTGATGAATTAATCTCAATTGAAAACTTAAAAGAAATACGTATTGTAACAAACTTTATAAAGCCGGAAAGCTTTTGGAATAAAATACAAAGAAGCTCAAAAATAAAAATCACAGCAAGCTATCATCCAGAGTACAAAAATAAGGATTTTATCAAAAAAAGCGAGATTCTATCCGATCAATTCAATATCGACATCGCATTCTTGTTTACAAATAAAATTGAAGAATTCATTAAGTACAAAGAAGTATTTGAAGATGCCTATCAACTGGCAAAACAAAAGAAGCTTACACTCAACTGTGTAAGACTTCACAAAGAAGAATATAATAATACAACATACGAAGAGTATGATCCTGAAATTGAAGACTTCATTAAAGAAAGCGAACATAAAGTATCTTCACTAGATAACAAAGAAACCACACTGATTAAAACTAGTGATATTCAAAAAAATATAGCAAAGTCTCACTTTCTTGCTAATGGATATAACAAATTAAAAGGTTGGAAATGCGATATCAAGGCCTTTATTATTCATTACGATGCGCAAGTGTCATATGCATGTAAGAACACTAAAAAACATATTTTAACTTGTGACTTTAAGACAGAAGGCATTGTTTGTCCTTTTAACTTATGTGAATGTGATGATTACTGGAGCTTTAAAAAGGTGGCACCATGAATAAAAACATATTAATTGTTGTGGCCCATGCTGATGATGAAGTCCTGGGTTGTGGAGCCACTATAAGTAAACATATAAGAAATAAGGACAATGTTAGTATTTTAGTTCTAACAGATAGCTCTTCTGCACAAGGTAAAGATATTAACATTCGTCATAATGAGTTTCTTAAGGCAATGAATATCTTAGGAGTAGAAGATTTTAAGAAGCTAGATTATAAAGATAATCGTTTGGATTCTTACGATCTTGTGGATATTGTCAAAGACATAGAGATTATAAAAGAGAAGATTAATCCTGATATTGTTTATACACACTCATATAATGATCTCAACCTTGATCATCAAATTACAAACAAGGCCGTTTTAACAGCATTTAGGCCACTACCAAATTATAAGAAGTGTAATATTTTTGCATTTGATATTCCATCTAGTATCGAATATCAATCAGTCTATCATCTACGCACCAATCCAAACTATTACAACACGATTGATGAGATTGACTTAAAAATCAAAATTCAGGCCATGATGGCATATGAAACAGAACTCCATCCCTTCCCACATCCTCGATCAATTGAGAACCTTGAAATAAGTGCAAAAAAAGAAGGGACTATGTGTGGAGAAGCTCTAGCTGAGTCTTTCTATATTGAAAGGTTAATTAATTAGAATGAAATTGGTCAATAAGGCCACAGATATATTCAATTTCATCATCTTTTAAACATTCAAAAAAAGGAAGACTAAGTGAAGTTCGAAAATACTCTTCAGCGCCTTTAAATGTATCACCATTATTCCAATGAGAATGTAGATGAAGTGGCCGAAAGTGAATCGATGTTTCAGCTCCATGTTCTTTTAAGAAAGCCTTAAGCTCATTACGGCGTTCTGAGTGAATAATTAAAAGCGATGGTATATTAGCATTATAAGTTGGTACTAAATTGATATTTTCAGATAATAAACTTTTATATTTCTTATAGAGACTAGTACGCCTATCTACCTTTTCATCAAAATTATTAAGCTGATCGATTATAAATGCCGCACTAATATTGGTCATATTGGCCTTGCGTCCTAGTTCAACAATATCATAGCTTCCATCAGAAAATTTTCGTATACCATGGAGTCTTCTCTCTTTTGCCAAACTAATCATTGTTTCATCAGAAAAGACCATGCCTCCACCATCAGGAGAAGAAATAATTTTATTAGGATAAAAACTAAAAAATGATGCATCAATAGCTGAATGAAAACAATTTGGATAAATCAACTGGGCCAAGTCTTCAATAATTTTAAAACCATACTCTTTCTTTAGCGTAATCAAATTCTCCCGATCGTATAGTGCACCACCAATCGATACAGGAATGACAGCATTCACCTCATGTGACTTAAGTATTTCTGATAAATGGTTAGTATCAATCATCCCTAAAATTGGATCTACATCACAAAAGATCACTCTATGACCTAAACGCTTTGGAACTTCTGCTGTTGTTGCAAAAGTATTGGTTGGAACTACAATATTTACAGATTCATTAGTAAAAAACGTATCCAAAATAACTTCAAAAGCAGAAGTTGCACTACTTGTTGCAACAAAATTAGGAAAATTGAATTTTTCCATCAATAAGTATTCAGCTTCGGTAACCTTTACACCACCAGTCCAATATCCTGAGACAATAACCTCTTGGACTTCTTGAATTAACTTATCTGATGAATAGGGATAGAAAAAAGGAATTTTCATGTATATAAATACTTTTCCTGAGCATCCGCGATTGGATATTCTCGCGCTAATATATTCTTAACATTAAAGAAAGGGTTTCTATTCTTTTCGAGATAATATAAGCAGTTAATATTATAATCGCAGATATAGACAAATATAGGACGACGTTTTTGAATTTCAACGTATTTTAAATCAACTATCTTGATCTCACCTGTTTCAACATTCTTATAAACTTTAGAATAGAGTTGATTATAGAATGGAAAAAGTACTCTGCGATCATTTCCCCACAAGTTCTTAGTAAGCTCAACGATAACCTTTCCGTCATTTTCTTTGAGGTCATCCATTTTAAACCAACCGTTCTCTTCTCTGTAATATTCGAAAACAAGAAAGCTTTCAGACTCCTCTAATAACGTCGGTAATATTGTCTTTTTATTCATTACCTTACGATACTTTTCTAATAATTCATCAAAAGTGAAGTCCACTGAACGATCGATATCGGGAGCCTCTGTAACTAAGTATTTAAGAGCTGGTTTGAAAACATACTTTTTATTTCCTACAGGGATAAAGTAAAAGCTCTTACTTTTACCAAAGCCTGTTCCTACTGGAACATCAATATTAAATTCTTCCTTAAGCTTTGCTTGTGATGCATATAAGAATTCAATCTTCTTTTCTCTTAAGATATGTTCAATATCCAATTCAAACCTCTTTCATACGTTTAAAATATGCTATTCTCTCTCTCACTTTATCATATTTCGAGTTTGGATAGAGATGTTCATGCCAAAAATATATATTGCTTAATCGGTCTTTAGGAAAGGTATTAACTGAAGCGTAACCTTCACCTACTTGATAGTATTGAATAGGATAGATATCTAGCTTTCCTTCATTATACGCTTTTTCTATAACGTATTCCTCTAAAAAGTATTTTTCTACATTACTACAATACTTCTGCCACCTCTCATCACCATTTGTTTCGTAAAGTTTCATTAACTCATTAAAAAAGTAGTGATAAAAACCACTGTCTCTTCTTGATATAATAAAGCCTGTATCAAGAGGATTATCCCAGTCTTCTCCTATGAAGCGTTGATCCTTCTTTGATATATCGTCGTATTGTCCAACTACGATTTTTCCATTACAAACAATATCAAAAAGAGTTTGATCAATTGGTTTAATAAGGTTCATATCAAGATCAATGTGGATCAGGATATCCTCTTTAAGTTCTCTTTCGAGTAACATTCCACAAAATGGTACATTTATAAAACCAGATTCAAATTCTTCAGTTTCTTCATGATATTTTTCAATATAGGTTACATTCAATTCTTTAAATTTTTCTTTCGTTTTGGCACTTACAACGTGTTTGGACGGACAATAAGTATAGATTGGTATATCACTTAAATCCCCACCATTTTTACGCCAATTCTCAAAACACAGAATAGCTTCGTCTTCATAATATCTTTGATTTTCAAAAGTAATACCATTGTCATCATTTGTACTTCGGCCATTACTTTCAATCATTGTAATAAGAGCAATTTTCATACGTTCTACTTTGTATAATCGATATATTCGTCATCTCTATGTGTATCGAGCGTGGAACAGTGTATTCCACCACCAAAGATCTCACAATTTTCGAGCCTAACTGGGTGAGGAATAAAACCATGCTTATCTAAAAGCTCAATCACGTTAGATGCACTTTCACTAACAAGCACATTTTTTTCATCTATATTTACAATATTAATATCCATTCCTCTCGTACTTGCAAGTTGAATATCAATATCAGTTTTCCCAGATTCAATAACGGGCTCCGCCTTATAATCATCAGGGAATAGACATTCCCAATTCTTAAATTTTTCAGGTAAGAAATCTTTTATATTTCTATACTTAGGATTAACTAAGAAAGTACCAGGTTTTAAGCAAACGAGAACACCATCAATATGGTTATCAGCAACATTAACGGTATGGAAGTTAGATTCAGGAAAAAATGACTTCACCCACTCAAGTCCTAAGAAATGATTATATGAATTCACATTTACAATAACATCTTTTCCGATTCTTAGAAATTGTGCGCCATCAATGGCCATAGTATATTTACTACGATCAAAATTTTCATAATCTCTTTTAGAATTCCACTCACTTAAGTCCATGGCCTCTTCAACAAGTTTATTATGTGGTGAGCGAATCCATTTTCCACCTCGCCCCCCGTCAAAGAGTTTGTTATAAACATTATATAAGAGCGTATTTTCAAAAAAGCGATTTCTTACATATGTAGGTGTTTCAATTATATAATCACGATAGACAAGAGAGACATCCCTTACATTACTAGCACTAGAAAGTTCAGTTTTATAATCAGGTGTTTTAATCGTAACAACTTCACCAAGTCGCTCAGGCCTGTAAACTTTAACTCCTAATTTTTCAAATGTAGCCGCTAAATTATCTAATTGCTCATTTCTTTTTAATAGTAACTCATGATTAACATAATATTCTTGACCACCGTGTTCTAAGCGATCATAGACAGCGTGAGTTAAATTTTCGCCGTAAAAATGTTGAAACGTAAAGTCAGCAATTCTTTTACTAATTTCTAACTCTCTTCCGACAATTATAGAATTTAACTTACCAAATGAGGTATTACTATTTATCACGATATCTTCCTAATACTTTCTAAATTATCATATTCAAAATTATTCATATAGAAATCACAATTTAATTTACATTGAGTCGTATTCCCAAGGGCCTGAAAGCAGCGACAAAACTCTTTTGAGAACTTAATAAAGTCTGAAAAGAACTCAAAGGTATGATTATATGAATAAATACTTATTGGCTCAACTTTTGTTTTACCATAAATAAATGAAACACAAGGGTAACAATTACCATCAGAGTTTATATATATTCTTTTAAACCAAGGCTTAACTGGAGCTGAATGATTCTTCTTGTAGAGAAAGTCCATATTCCCTCTCAGGCTCTTCTTCTTTGGAGGTCTGATTCTATCTGTTACAAGAGTCGTATCTCTAAAAAGGAGATCTAATCCAAACTTATCCCTAACGAGATCTGCTGTTTTAATTGCATACTCTTCATTAAGCTTGTGACGTGAAAATATTAATTCAATATTGAGTTTATCTTTTAGCTGAGTAATATTTTTGAAAACTAATTCGAGATTCCCACCACTTCGCGTAAGTTCGTGAATCTCTTGAGTTGGTCCATCGATAGCAACCTGGTATACAATATTTTCATATTTTGATAACCGCTGAACATCAAGTGACATTAGATTTTCACCATTTGTAGCAATCAAGATATCTTGATTAAAATTTTCGCCAAGCTGTTCAAGAATAATGTTTATATCACTATGTTCTAGAGGTTCACCGTCATTTCCACAAACAAAGACTTCTTTTGGATTAAAGTCTTTTATAATGGGAAGTACTTTTGAGAAATCTAACTCACGCTTATTCTTATGTCCTGGGTTCAAACTTGGACATCCCTGACACTGTAATTGACAGCTATTATTTAAACTAAGTTCTATAAATTCAACAAATTTATTATATTGCATTATAGAATCTCAAGCTCCCACATATCCATTAAACGTTTGCAGTTCTTTTCACAAATTTGGCAACACTCATATTCAAAGTTTTGAATTTTCTTATAATCTAAATCCCATTTATCTTGTCGACTTTCTTCTAACCAAACGTAGCAAGGAAAGACCGTACCGTGCTGATCGATATGAATACTTTTATTGTGGTAAGAGCGACAGTCGATATCGTAATCTTTTCCTCCACTAACTTTTTCGCCCCATTTTTTCTTAGCAGAGTTAATAATAACGTCGTACTTTCTTTTTAGTTCAGGAGTAACAAGCATTTTATCCAAATTAAATGGATTCTTATAAACTTCAGTGTCGCGACGATATAAGGTTTGAGTTAGGTTAATATTACTGAACTCTTTTAATAGTTCATCCATACTACCGTCTTCTAAGTCTTTTGCATTGTAGTCAAAGAGGATATGCTGAATATAATCGATTCCATATGGATTAGATTCACGAAATGCTTTTGCATTTGCTCTAATATTAGCAAGACTCGTATTTACTCGATATATTTCATGTAACTCTTGAGTTGAACCACAAATTGTAAAGTAAACGCTATCTTCTGGCCCAAGGATCGTTCCAAGTTCCGCCCACCAATCGGGGTTGTGGGTGTCCCCATTTGTACATATTTCTATAGCAATATCTCTCTTGCGAAGATAGCGACACAAATCAAAAATCGAACGGTATAAAGTAGGTTCTGAAAATGCTCCCACTAAGTGGACATATTTTGCATTAGGGAAATGATCTAGTTGATCTGTTATCTCGTTTAGATGGCGTTCATTATACTTTACTTCTATATGCTTATAATTTCGTGCACACAAAGGACACTTTGCATTACATGTTCCAGTGAGATCTAATTCAATTCTCTCACTACGAATAAGGGCATCATTACTAGCAGACAAAGTCCAACTCCATTACATCAATTAGTTTTTGAATTCGCCTTTCACACTTAAAGCAATCCTTAAACTTAAAACTTAAAACTTCACCGTAATCAAAAACTTCACCAGAAAAATGTCCAGGTCCTTCATATTCAGCATGGCCATAACAAGGTGAGATTTGGCCAAATTGATCAATATAAATTTTTCGATCTCTTAAGCTCATACACTTTATTTCAATATCCGAACTTTCACCTGGCTTTGGCTTTATATTAAAAAGAGCATCAATGGCCCTTTTTCTTTCATCCTCAGGACGAATTAGATCCTTATCAAATGATTTTACATATTCATTAAATGTTCTCTGCCCTTCAGTATCAACATTAAAAGTCTTACTAAATCGGGCAATAATACTTTTCATCGCTTCACTTTCATAATCTTCACGATTATATTTGAACATAATATGTTGAATATGATCGATTCCCTCTTTATTTGTTGAAATAAAGCCCTGATGATTATCTAAAATGTCTTGTAACTTACTACCTACTCGATATTTTTCATGAAGTTCTTGTGTAGAACCACAGATTGTAAAATAGATGCGATCATTTGATGAAAGAATCTCACCTAATTCTGCCCACCACTTTGGATTATGAGTACTACCATTAGTAAAAAGTTCAATGGCAACACCTCGATCAACAAGGTAGCGACAAATCTCTTTAACTTCGGGATGAAGTGTCGGCTCAGAAATATTTCCAGCCATATAGAATACTTCAAGATTAGTGAATGTATCTAGTTGCTCTTTAATTTCTTTAAAGCTACGTACATTTCTTTTTAATAAGTGACCTGCATGAGCATAATTTCTTGTACAAAGTGGACAACGTAAATTACACGTTCCCGTTAGATCCATCTCAAGTTCGAGGATCTCACTTCGATGCAATGTTGTTTGCTTGCAACTCATTATCCCATCCTCTCTAAACCAATATCTTCTAGCATTTGGGTTGTCATTGCTTCGCACTCATAGCAAAAATCGTACTTAAATTGGTTTATTTTAGAATAGTCGAGATTAAATTTTTCTCCGACGTTATAAATTCGATACAAGAAACATGGAAAGATTTCTCCCCATTGATCTATTGCCACAAATTTCTCTTCCAAGCTTTTACAGCGCATTTGGCATTTAATTTCGCCAGTCTGGTTTCTCTCATAGCGTCGCTTAGCATGTCTTGTGATTAAGTTATAACT
Organism: Halobacteriovorax vibrionivorans; assembly: GCF_003346865.1. Classification (NCBI taxonomy): domain Bacteria; kingdom Pseudomonadati; phylum Bdellovibrionota; class Bacteriovoracia; order Bacteriovoracales; family Halobacteriovoraceae; genus Halobacteriovorax; species Halobacteriovorax vibrionivorans. Next base: position 702,052 of record NZ_QDKL01000001.1, read on the forward strand.
TCTTGCTAGATCAGCAGTTAAAGCAATGTCATTTTTCTCATCTTTAATAAAACCAAATCTTTCGTTATAAGGTAGAGTATTAATATTATACTCTCGACTAAAGCGTGATCGAATATCTTTCATCGCATCACTTTCAAAGTCTTTGGCATTGTATTCAAACTTTATATGCTGTAGGTAATCAATATCGTACTTACAACCTTCTTTAAATGCAGCGTGGTTATCTAATACTTGTTGTAAGCTTGAGCGAACGCGATACTTTTCATGAAGTTCTTGTGTTGATCCACATATTGTGAAAAATACATGATCTCTTGGACTCATCATTGCCCCAAGTTTTCTCCACCAATCAGTTGAATGAAGTGACGCATTTGAATAGAGTTCTACTTCGATTTCTCTCCCAATTAAATATTCCATTATAGTAAAGAATTCTTTATGCAAAGTAGGCTCAGATATCATTCCCGCCATACAGCACATTTTAATATTTGGGTATTGATCTAGTTGAGCAATAATCTCACTTGCTGGTCTTTCATTATATTTAACCAAGTGCTTAGCATTTGAATAACTTCTTGAACAAAGAGGACAATCAAGATTACAAGTTCCTGTTAACTCGAGTTCTATTTCGAGAATATCTTCTTTGCTCAATGAATCTGGTAATTTTTCCATAACTTACCTACTTATAATCACATTCAGGATAATGACCACGTCGATAGTGAAGAACATCATCTATCTTCTCACCTTCAACTGGATATACTTCCTGAACTTTTGATATTTTCTTTTCAACACCATCACACACAAAGAAGTATTTACAATTGAAACACTTCTTTTCTTTTGTATATGTATGCTTTCTTTTTTGTGCAGCAACTTCGAAATACTCTTTTGTATCCAAAACTTTTTCTTCTATTTTTTCCACATCATATGCATAAATATTCCAATCATTACGATCATAGATATGTTGATAAACACCTACTACATATTTCTCATACCCCTGCATAAAACAAAATGGGATATAGCGTACATTAATCTGAATACCATCATCTAAATTATCGATAGCTTTTTTTATATACTTACTTAAGTGTTCATAACTTTGTGATTCAAGACGATCAGCATCTTCCCAATAATTTAAAGGTAGGAAGTTAAGTTGATATGGTTTTATCTTATTTATCAATGTTACATACTCTCCAAGAAGCTCTGCATTCTTGTCTGTAACGGTACAATTGATACGAACTTTGATTCCTATTTCTTGGCAATTTGAAATGGCCTTCAGCATTTTTCGAAATGCGCCCTTTCTTCCAACTATTGTGTCATGATTCTCTTCATTTACTCCATGCAGACTAAAGAGTAATTCAGTAAGGCCATGCTCTTGAGACTTCTTACAAAATGCCAAGTTTGCAAATTTAGCACCATTAGTAAGAGCTGAGATATTCGTAAAACCTAAGTCATTACAATAATCAAGTATTGCAAACCAATCTCTGTGAACAGAACTTTCTCCACCACTTAGATCGATTTCTCGCATTCCACAATTATAGATTTTCTTTGCTCGTTCTTTAATGACTTCAAGAGGTGTGACTTTATCAAGATCATCAAGGTAATAGCAAAAGTAACATTCGTAATTACAGAATGTTCCAGTGTCGAGCTTTGCTCTCTTATTGAATTTATCATTAATTAGCCTCAAACCTGAATGGCTAAAAATATTATAATCCAATATGTTCTCCCAAGATTTCTAGTATGGGATCGCCTTCTTGAAGAAATATCGATTCAAAATCATTATCGATATCCCACTTTCTCCAATAGAGGCCTTTATCTTCATCCCAGTAATCTATATTATAATACACAACCTCTTTATCAAAAAATTTGCATTCTGAGATCATACGGGGACTACAATCAAACTTACGAGGAACGGGCGTATAGATGTATCTATCAAACTTCTCAAATAAATCCGGCACGGGCATCTCAGGAAACTCAAAACGCTCTGAGAGTCCCTCTAATCGTCCCTCAGGGCGATTCTCTTTATTAGTTAAGCACAGGAAGTCTCCATCATATTTTTCCAACAGATCAAAATACATTTGATCTGGAATATTTCGACAATTTTTTGTGCCATATAGAAGATTACAACGTGCTGATTTTGTTGGCTTTTTCAAGCGATTAAAGTTGATGCGTTTTTTATAATCAATAGCATTCTTACAATCACGATAAATGCGCTTATCTTGAAGAATAAATACATTATCCTTATCATTATCTTGTAGCTCCTTATCACCACAAGCAAAGTGAAATATTTTATGCGCTAAGATATGCTTACCTTCCAGAGACTTAGCTCCACCATCGGTAAAGAGGATATTATTTGCATGTATAAGATTAGGTCTATTTACAAAGAGAGTATCTTTTTCAAGCTGGACTAGCTCTTCTTCAGTAATGATATATTTTCCTACAATCGATGCACGAAACATTGGCCAGTCAATATCTTCGCATAAGAGGATCCCGACGCGCATATAATCTTTAAGAAAGAGATAGTAGTCGATCACCTCATATGTGTGACCACAAAGACCATGATTATTCGCACTCCAACTATAGGTGAGCCAGAGATCATAATTATCTTTATCTAGTCTTAAAATCATACTAATCCAAAAATGCTTGAATTAGCTTATCTTCTTCGTCTAAGTGATAAGCCTCAAATCCGTTTAATAAAATATCATTATAACGCATATTTACGGAGTCTTGTATAACACTCTTGAAGATTTCGACCTTCTTTTTGTAGTATAAACTTTCAGGAACAAGTCGATTATTTGTATCAACTTTAGCAGATTGGTAATAGAGCATCGTATCAAACTTTTCATGTAGATTCTCATGATGTCTATTTGCGATTTTATATATTATATTACGTTCTCTATATTCCTCAGGTATTTTAATATTTGAATAATCAAGAGAAGGTGTATTTACAAAGACGTAGTCAGAAACCTTTCCAAGCTCTTTATAATTACCAAAAGAGAATTTAAGAAGTTCTTGCTCATCAAAGTTTTGATACTCGTAGAATCCGAAATACTTGACCTTCTTCATCTTGTATCTTTGCATGTCATGGCCTTCATTAGAAAAGACAACTAGATCACAAGGAATCGTTTCTCCTAAAAGCTTGAGTGTATGAATATCTAAGATCATGCATCTCTTAGGTTTCAATTTGTAAATATCATAAACTCTTTGGGTAACAATGAAGTCAGATAGATACTCATCTGGAAAATGATATCTTTCTTTAAATACCTTAATCCAGCCGATGCGCTCTTCTTCTGTACAATTATAGAGAACAAATTTGACATCACTGCTTCGAGCTCTTGAAAAAAGAAAATACTCGAAGCAGTAAAATAATGTTCCATTTACTTTACGATGATCTTTTTGTGAATAGAGTATAACTCTAAAAGAATGTTGAATAATAATCCTCTAAGAACTTATTTGTTAGATCTTCGATTTTTTCTAGATCCTCTTCTTCAGTAATTAGCTTTCTAAAGTGATCAAACTTCTTGTTAAGAGCTGCGACCCTTTCAATTTGATCTTTTGTATTTAAGTAGTCCTCTAGCTTCTGGATAAGTTCTTCGTTACCTGTTTCTAAAATTTCAAGATATTTAGATTCTCTATTTTCAGCAGTAATAAAGAAGCCTTTGTCACAAAGTTCATTATTAAGGCACATAAAACTATAAAATGTATAACCACTTACTGAAGCAAGATCATGAGTGACAACCATACGGGCCTTTTTAATTGCAGATTCGCGAGCATAATTATGATCATTCTCGTCGCCTTCAATTAATCTAATCTCATGAGGCATTACTTCATTATATTCAAGAGGCTTCGTGATCCTTACTTCAATTCCCTTTTCAATAGCATGCTTAATGATAGAAGAAGAAACTGCTGAAAGGTTTAACAATTTCTCATGTCTCTCAATTGGATCAAGTGTATGAGGAAAAACATTTGTCACATACCAATGTGATCCACGATCTTCAACTGAAGCAACATCATATAACATCATATTTAAATCCTTTTAAAATATCTTAATAGTGACAACCACAATTATTGTGGCATGCACAAACAGCGTTACAATTACAGTCTGTATTACAAATACAGTCGGCCCTTAAAGTATTATAATAATTTAAAATCTCTTGAACATGAGGCTCTTTAATCGTTTGACCTGTTTTATTCCAACCATAAGTTCCACGATGATAACCACCGGCAGTATCATCATCTCTTGTTTTTGGCCTATTATCAGAAGGAGAAGGATTTGCAGCACTCCATACTGAATCATTTGGTGTCATTTGATTCAAACGAGAGACCATATTAGCTGCTACACTATTTGTAATCTTAGTACCTGCTGCATATGAGTTAGTAGGTGTACCAGGATTATACATTGCATGCTGACGTCGCCTTGCCATTTCTGCTGAGATAACATCTCGTAAAGCCTTAACATGGGAGCCGTAAATAATTTTTCCAACTGCAATATTAATATTTAACGTATGTGTTCTATTTGAAGAACAAACTCCACGGTGCCCTGAACAAGTTGAAGTTCCCGTATTATGATAGGAACAATGTCCACCACTACATGCCATTTGCCATCTCCCTGTTTCTGTATTCCTCATCAGTTTCTGCATGTAAAGCAAATAAGTGCTTCTGTACTGCGCGGTCAATTTCTCCAAAAGCTTTAAAAAAGCCACAAAGTTCATTAACCCAATTATCCGTCCACTTAGCGAAAAAGTCAGTTTTCTCACTCTTTTCATGACTTGCAACAGGACAAATCATACAAGTCGTGGCAACACAATCTTGGCAATCTTTATGGATTTTCTTTAATGGTTCTTCAAATTTCTTTGTATAAGCACTAATCTTTTGGACAAATTCTTCATCATGGATATCGCTATACGCTAATTCATCCTTATGTTTTGAATAGATGGCACCGTGACAAGCGTAGAGATTCCCTCTTTGATCAATTGCGGCCATATTATAACCAGCAGAACAATGCTTTCTATTATCTTCTCCACCAAACCATGAACAAAGATAGCGTCCATTTTCACGGTAAAATTCAATTTCACGCTTAGCAATTTTCAAGAACTCACTTCTAAAGACTTTTACCGCATCTTTTTTCTCGTCTAAGCTAAATTTTGTAATATAGTCGATGGTTGGTGAGTAATTGATATTAATATTCTTTGAAACCTTCCAAAGAAGTTTTTGAATATCATGATAATCTTCCCAACATTTATAAAGACTATCCATACTGTCAATTGGAAGGGTTGCCTTCATACTCACATTGATACCAAGATTTGCTAACTCATAGAGGTTATTAATTACTTGATTACTAGATGCCTTCTTATTCTTCATTAAACGGTAATTATCATTAACCGCACGGCCATCATAAGATACCTGAACATGAAGTTTAGACATATCAACATTATCAATAATTTTCTTCATATTGTGCATATTGAATGCATTTGTATAAAGGTGAAAATCAATATTATCGTGTTCACGATATTGATTCATAAGATCGATAATAAATTTTGGATTTAAAGTAGGCTCACCACCCCATAGAGAGATATTTAGGCCATCATATTTTGCTTGAAACCATTCCTTGTCTTCAAGGATACTATCAATCCTTTTAAAAATTGTTGGTAGATCGTTATCAAGCCTTGCCTTGTCAACTTTCTCTCCTTCAAAACAATATGTGCAATTAAGATCACATAGTGCAGAGGTTGTAATTTCAAGTGTGAAGTAATTCCTTACGCCACCTTTTGCTTTCGCTGGGTTTTCAATATTATAAGCTACCATTATTCAATCTCCGTATTCATGATTTCATCCAAGATGTTATCGAGTTTATCTTCCGAAACCTTTTCCTCTTCAACTTTTATCATTGCTAGAATTTCATCAGCATCTTTTAAAAGTTTGTCAGAATACTCAGGTGCAATTGGATGCATATGCTTACTAGCTTCAACAAGATGTTGAGCGGCCAAATACATACTTCGATTCAGTGCTTTAAGATTCATAAATTTCTCGCTTCAAGATTCGTTTAAAATATTCATTCCCTTTCAAAGTTTTAATCATACGTTGTACTTCTTTGTAGAAGTGCTTATACATAAAACAAATACTTTCAATTGGGCCTTCATTTTTTATGTTCTCATACAAACAGCCTTTTCTACAGTAATTTTTTACCGAACAAGACTCACAAGCTGCCATATTTTTGTATTCTGGAATTTTAAGATATAAGTCGTCATCTTTGAAGCGATTACAGGCAATTAGCTTATCTTCAGAGAAGGATAAATGAGTATCCCCGGCACCACAATAATCAATGCGCACATCTTTAGCTGTGTAGCGTAAAATATGCCTTAAATATGTGAGTATAATTTTTGGCATTTCAACATTATCAACGTTTTCAATATACCAATCGACCAGTTCACTAAAGCCATAATTCACTTCTTGTGCACTTTCATTGGTCCAAACACCCACATCTCGAATTAATGTTAAATCAGGATTGAGATTAAGGACTTTTTTAATATAGAGATGATTTTCTAATATATTATTATTTCCAGAGTAAATCATTGAATGACACGAAAGATCATTCAGCTTTTTTATTATTGGGAGCTTTTTTTGATAAAGATAATTGGTACCACGGCCATCATGCTGATTGCGATTTATATCCTGCCATAGGCCATCATATGATAATGAGACTCTAACTTTATTAGCATTTAAAAATTCAACTTTTTCATCATCAAGTAAAAGACCATTGGTTGGCATATAGAATTGCACATTGGGATCATCTTTTAGTTCTTTAGTTACTGTAACGATTTTATCCCAATGTAGGAGAGGCTCTCCTCCATAGAAATCAACTTGAATAAGCTCTTGTGGGTTTTTAGAACGTACTTTTTCATAGGACTCAAAGAATAAGTCAGTATTAATTGACTTCTTAGAAAGCTTATCAACATTGCAGTAACTACAATCTAAGTTGCAAGCTTCCGAGAAAGCTATTGATAAGACAATCATTTTATCCCTTTATGATTTAACTTTAACCCAGTGACGTCCATTGACCTCGATTTCAGTTTTTCCATCACCAAAAGTGTCTTTCATTTCCTTCTTCTTGTAAATGGCCACAAGACGTTCTGGAAAGTCTCTTTTTTCTTGTAATGTCATTTCAGTTAAATTTCCGTGCTCATCATTTGTAAGCGGTGTTCCACAAGGGTACTCCTGATCGACATAAGCAAGGACCCAACCACCAATAGCAATCGGAACTTCAAGCCCAGCATTACCTTCACCTACACCCATACCAAAAGTATCAGATGCAATTCCGATAACACTCAACTGACACCTTTCCGTACAAAGCCTTGCGCCTTCGACAGTGTCGATATAGCATTTTCCATATATTAATTCGTCATTAAGTAATTGAAAATCTGCGACATCATTCCAAACGGCATTAAAAACACGCGTAGCCGTCACATCACCAGTTGCCTTGATACTACCTCTTGCAACAAAGTTTCCATTACAAGCAAAATCACCACCGGAATAATATAAATCGTTTCCACCACCAGCTGTATATGAAAAAGTTGCAGCTCCATAATTTAATGTTCCAGTTCTCAATGTCATAAGTACACCTTTGAAAAATTATTCTATAATTTCCTAAAACTATTATATAATAATAACATGAAACGAAGAAATTTTATTTTATCTACAGTCTTTTCACTTTTTACCTACAAATCGTTTGTACATGCATTTTCACGTGCAAAAGTAATCGACTCAGATAACATACTAATATCTAAGGATAATGGAACCTGTATCACACTAAAGTCAGGAATGAATTACCAACTTCCTGATAATCCTAAGAGTATTCATTCTTGTATTCATTTCAAGGTTATAAAATCAAAAAATTCGAAATCCCCTACTATAACTAGTAAGAATCACATGATAGCCGAAAAAAATGGGCAACTCATTATTGACAAGGATATCAGCATTGAAAAGTCTCGTTTCTTTTCTCTACAGTATATTAACGAAGAGTTCGGCTGGATTGTTTTTCGCGGATAAGAAATAAGAGACCGATAAGAATTAAATTCGATACAAATTCCACCCTCATTGTTAAGACAGTTAACAGATGAAATATTATAATAGAACTTGCCCATAGATAGAGGCATGAGCGTTTTTTGAAATATAGAAATAAACCCGAAAGTTCTAAGATTACGATCCCTAGACCAATTAGAAATAGAATAACACTTGGGATTACATCTATGATCGGCCAGCTATGATTAGTTAAAAGGTGTGATTCCTTAATAATCTCTCTGAGTCCTTCAAAGTGAAAATATCCAAGGCTTTCATTAAAAAATGCTTTAAATGAATAAAATAATTTCCAGAATCCAGACATAAAATAAATGAGAACAATGGTAAGTTTAGAAAAATCTAAAATTGCTTTGTCACTTTTTTCATCTCTTCCTTCAAATATAAAAAGAATAGAAATATAAAACCAAGCAAATAGATCATGATCAAAATCGGCACCATTTGTTAATGCGATAATTAAAAAGAGGAAGATGGAATATAAAATGCGAAAGTATCTACGTAAAAAGGAGCCTATTGAACCAAATATTGAAATGGCCCAAAGTATTATTAGCGGAGTGATTGAATTAAATGAGGGTAGTAAGCTTGCAACCCAATTACCAGAGTTTTGAACTTCATAGCCTTCATAGAGATACATACTCACAAGTGGAAAAGTCATGAGGTAAAATATCTGAGATATCGTACTTAACATCTACTGGCCTCTCGTTGTACTAAAGAGATTCCAACTAAAGAAAGGATATACGTTTCCTCTATAGCCTATCGACTCACATAGAATAGATAGTGATATAAAAAGAATCGTAAAAATCAATTCTGCTTTTTTCACTAATTGATAACCTCAAAGAAATTTGGAAATGATTTTTCAACACATTCCGTATTTTCTAATTTTCCTCCACCATTAACAATCTGATAGAGGTAAGAGACCATAACCATACGATGATCACGAGGAGGTGTTAAATCGACGACACGTCCATCAGCTTTTCTGCCTTCTATTTCAAGAAGATCATTTTCTTCATCATAATGATGTTTGATATCGTATAGCTCCATTAAATCCATAACTGCATTTAAACGATCTGATTCTTTATGAACTAAAACTTCAACACTTCTAATAATTGAGACACCATCTGCATAAGATGCGAGAAAACAAAGCGTCGGAATAAGGTCGGGACAGTCTCGACAATCAATCTCAAAGCCATTTAAATTTTCTACACCATTAAATAGAAGCCCGTCTTTTGTAAAATCGAAGTCTCCACCTAGCTCTTCTAATAAACTTATAAATTGACTATCTGCTTGGAATCGATCGATTCCCTTACAATTCTCAACAAGCACAGGTCCAGACATACATGCATATGCTAGTGGATAACCAAGAGAGCTAAAATCGACAGGAACTTCAAAGACTTGTTCTCCACTTTTAAATCTTTCGATTAGATTTAGTGTCATCTCCCAATATGGACGACTTGTGGACATATTAACTGGCTCCACATCGATATCGTTGGGAGATAAGGCCATTGCCAGTCCCGTTGCAAACTGAGTTGATCTTGAGCAATCAACTTCATAAACACCTTTTGATATATTAATTGGCCCTTGAACTTGAAACCAATTTTCTTCATCTCTTAAAACTTCGACATCTAACTCATCTAGTGCCTTTTCTAGTTCATCCATTGGACGATCAAACATTTTTTCACTTGGTATCAAATTATACTTATTATTTCCAAGCGAAAGTAATGGGATTAAAAAACGATTTGTTGTTCCACCATCTCCTGAGACAAGGTTAATAACTTCATCAGTCTCAATTTCACAAGCAGGAAAGGAGTCCTTTATTGTGACACTTCTTCCCTCTTTATTGATCTGTAAACCAATATGCCCAAGACAATTAAGCATATGAATAACATCTGTAGATTCTGGAAGATCTAATAATTCAATGTCTTGTGGATATATAGCAGCTAAAACAAGCGCACGATTAGCAAAAGACTTAGATGAAGGAACGCGGATCTTCTTAATGAAATCCTTCGTTGCTCCTTTACCGTGGGCATACTCCATTAGTCGCTTTCTTATTTCATCCAGAGACACTTCTTGAATGATAGGCTTGCCTATCCCTGAAGGTAAAATCACTTCAATTGTATTATTAGCAACGACTTTTTTATCTTTTGCAACATATTCCATAAGCTCATCGATAGGTAAATTATCTTGCCACGGACACATAAGAGCATTTAGACCAAAGACATGAGCAAATTGATTTAGGAACTCACTCTCTTCATCTCTTTGAAAGATGTTAAATATAAGTTTAAGCCCCCAAAATACAGCAACTCCATGCGGTAGTTCGTAAACTTTTTCAATAGCGTGTCCTAGTGTATGTCCTAGGTTTAAGATCTTTCGAATTCCACCTTCTTTAAAGTCTTGATCAACTATCTCTTGCTTATAACGAGCACAGCGAATTGTAATTTCATCAAATGATGCTTCATTATTGATAAGGTTAAATACCTCTTCATCTAAGAAGAAGTACTTTGCTAATTCCCCAAGGCCAGAGATGAAATGATCTTCTGGTAAACTTTGGAGAAACTCAGAACATATATAAATATTATCTGGTAAGTGAAAAGCTCCGATTAAATTCTTACCAAAGGCCGAATTCACTGCAACTTTTCCACCGATACTTGCATCAATCATTGAAAGTAGAGTTGTTGGAATAACACTCCAGCTAATTCCTCGTAGGAGCATGGATGCAACAAGACCAGCAAAATCAGAACACGCGCCTCCACCAATAGCAACCAGGTGGGCCTTACGATGAATGCCTCTTTCTAAAAAGAATTCACATGCTTTTTCGACTTCACTTAACTTCTTACAATCTTCTCCGCCAGGAGCTATATAGATATCTACTCCATTCTTAGGATCTATTAGATCTAAGTAGAGATCATTAACATTAGAATCAATGATAATTAGTATCCGATCTGAATCGATCTCATTAATTATAGTATTAATCTTTTGAATATCACTAAAATGCTTAATTTCAGACAATTTAAACCTCGTATGCCTTTTGTCTTAAAAAATGATCTGCTAAAACGACTCTTACCATTGATTCCACGACAACAACTGCACGCGGAAGAATGCATGGGTCATGACGTCCTTCTTTTGCATTTGCGCCAACTGTTGAAGTGGGCTTAAATGTTAAATCTAAGTTAATCATCTCACCATTACTTATTCCACCTTCAATTCCCCCAAAATTTGCACTATCAACGCTTACTTCTTGTCCACTCATATCGGCCATTTTCACACCTGCACCAAATGAGAATGCGACACAAGCTCCAATTGATAAAACAGCTTTTGCAAGATCTGCTTTCAGCTTATCAAAAGCAGGCTCCCCAAGACCGACTGGACAATTTTCAATATTAACGGAAATTCGACCACCAACAGAATCGCCCTTGGCCTTTAAATCAATCAAGTACTTTTCAATCTCTTGATCTTTACTAGGATCTCCAAAATTATAAGTTCCTAAATCTTGTGGAAAAGACTTAATTATATTTTCACATTCAAACGGCCCAAGCTTAGAAATAAAAGTATTAACTTTCACCTTAGGAAGAACCAAACTTGCAAAATAACCAGCAACAACACGTGCAACTGTTTCTCGTCCACTACTTCTTCCACCACCACGATGATCTCTAATTCCATACTTTAAATCATAAGTTCGATCAGCATGACCAGGCCTATAATTATCTTTTAATTTATCGTAATCCTTACTTCGTTGATTAGTATTTCGAATGATAACAGCGATTGGTGTTCCCAAAGTCTTATTTTCAAAAACACCTGAGAGAATCTCTGCTTTATCTGCTTCTTTACGGGCAGTCACTCCCTTTGAGCGACCAGGTGCTCTCTTATCAAGCATTGCCTGTAAATCTTCTAGATTAAAATCAAGACCACTTGGTACTCCATCAAGAACAACACCAAGTGCTGGGCCATGGGATTCACCAAAGGTAGTCATTGAAAACATTTTACCAAATATACTTCCGCGCATTATAACTCCTATCCCCTTATTATCACCTTAAATATATAAATATTCCAATCGCAGCTGCTAGGTAAATATGTTATTAATTATGAATGGAAAACTTAAAATACTTAAAAGATGTCATGAGCCTAGATAAAGTCATATTAGGCTTAAAGCAAGCTAATAATGAAGAGTTAAAGCGTATTGAATTTCTCATTAAGCAAAAAGACAAGAAAGAAGAGGAAATTGCTCAACTACGTAATGATACCAAGCAAGCAAAAGAGCAGGTTACGGCCAATGAAAAGTCGATTTTCGAAATAGAAAAAAAACTAGAACAAAGTAGAGCAAATCTCAATGCTGTCACTAGTCAACAACAAGAAGAAGCATTAAGCGTAAGCATAAAAAAGCAAGAAGATGAGTTTGAAGGCTTGCAAGATAAAACATTAGAGCTTCTAGAAATGATCGAAGAAAAAGAAGCTCTTCAAAAAGAGGCCATTGAGTTTATTACCGGTATCACAAATACAATTGATGAGATTCAAGCAGAGGTCGATCAAGGCAATAAGGCCAATGAAAGTAAAGTTTTAAGTTTGGAAAATCAAATTGAAGGACTTTTAAGTGAAATACCTCCAGAAGCTGTGAAATTATATAAGATGGCCGCAGCAAAACGGGCCCATGATGCTTGTACATTTCTTATTGGACAAAGTTGTGGCAGCTGTAAATTTACATATGCAGTAGGAGAGGTTGCTACTTTTAATAAAGGAATTGATCTGATTCTTTGCAAGGGATGCCAAAGGTTACTCCTTCCTGCACCCCTAAGAGATATTTAATAAAAATATTGTTCAAGCTTTCCGTAGATATCAAGTAAGTTGAAATATAATTTTTCTCTTCTACTAATATATTCTACGTATTTATTTTCAGTATTTATAAGGCGCTCTTCTGCACTTATCACGTTATCAAAGTCAGCTCGTCCTCTTGAATATAATTTATTATATTCTTTAACAGATAGTGTTGCTAACTTATGCCTTTTTAAAACTAAGTCGATTGTTTTATCAATTAATCGCATTGTATTTGTCAGGGCCTCAAGTTGATTCTTAGTTCTAACTCTAGCTAGTCTCTGCTGATACTCTGTATTCATACGATTAATTTTTGCTTGTTTTAGAGAGTTCTCATCAGCACTAAAGCCAAGTGGTATAACTACCGTTAGTCCAACTTCTGTAGCATCATTATCAGAACCAAAAGTTCCGTCACTAAAAACATTTCCGTTGTTTGCTGTGACAGTTGAATAGGCATTTGTCTTATAGGCACCCATTAATTCAATCGTTGGAAAAACTGAATTATCAAACTTTTCTACCGTCTTATTTAGAGACTCAAGTTTTTTGTTCAAAGCTTGTATTGTAAGGTTCGAGTCAATATTACCTTCTTCAATTGGATCTAACTTAATTTTCTCAATACGATATAAGCTAATATCACTAAAGCGATGTCCTCTTTCGAGTTTACTTTCTAATGACTTTTTAAAAGTTTCTAATTGTGATTCCAATTCAGCATATTCTTCACTTACAGAGTTTACCTGTGCTTGTGCAGAATAGAGATCAACTCTCTCACGTAGTCCATCTCTTACCTGTTTTTGAACAAAGTTAAGTCTACGAACGGCCCTCTTCTTTGCTTCATCTTTTAAATTCAATAATGTCTTTGTTTTTTTATAATCGAAATAGCTTTCAATAAGCTCTAATACATTTTGAGATCTTTGCGCATCAAATTCGTATTTTGTTGAATATACTTCTTGTGCAGCAATTTCTTTATCCATTTTGTCATTGCGGCCTAAGAAGTTCTTACCAAGATCTTGTGTATAACTTACTTCTTGATTATAACCTTCATATTCAGTGCCACCATTAAAGTCGATATAAGATCCAGTGATCGCAAACTTTCCACCATAGATATTTTCTTTCGATAATTCAGCTGCCGAAGTATAGGCCTTATATGTATTAATTAAATTTGGGTTATTAGGATTCGAAATAAGTCCTACGTTATTAAATTCATTCAACAAACTGAGGGTCCATGGTCTTTTATCATCACTTTGAAGTTCAAAATTAAGTTTTGCTAACTCAAAATTATATCCAGCTTGTTTGATCTCAGTAGAATTTTTTAGATATTCTCTTACATAACTTTTAAGATTAGCACTGGCGTTTAATGATAGAATCGCCAATAAAATATATTTCATGTGGTCCCCACGTTATTACTTATCTTTATTACGAATGAAGTTAAAAAAAGTTTTACCAATTTATTCAACCCATGACTAGATACCGTGTAAGTCTTTGACATTCAGCGTGACATAGGGCATAAATCCAACAGAGTTAAGGAGACTATCGCTGGTTTATTATATTTCGGTATAATAGACGGGAGGAAAGTCCGGGCACCATACGGCAGCTTAGCGGGTAACGCCCGTCGGTCGCGAGACTAGGACAAGTGCAACAGAGAAGAAGTACAGGGGTTTGAACTCGATTGGGGTAGCTTCGGCCGGCCAATCAGTGACGAGATTTATCTCACCTGCTGTAGTGAAAATAGGTAAACTCTAGGCGGTGCAAGCTTGAATAGGTCAACTTATGGGGTAGCCGGCCCTTGTTGACGGGTTAAGCGCTCGAGCCAGTGGGTAACTACTGGCCTAGACGAATGATAGTCCAATACAGGACCCGGCTTATACCTTAACTCTATTTTTACAAATGTGTCGTTTCGGCGACACATTTTTCATTTCAGGGGGAATAATGGAATATCCTAAACCAAAGAAAGTCTCGCATGAGACAAAGATCCACGATCAAATTCTAACTGATGATTATTTTTGGATGAGAAATCGCGAAAGTGACGATGATGTCATGAAGCTTCTCAATGCAGAAAATGACCTTTTTAAAACATATCTAAAAAATAAAGGTAATTTGAAAGAAACAATCTTTGAAGAATTAAAGTCACGTGAGCTTCAAACTTATGAAACTTGTCCTTATCCTCACGATGATTATGAATACTATGAACGCTATGAAGAAGGTAAAGACTACCCTATTCACTTGCGTCGTCACTTAAAGTCTGGTGAAGTCCAAGTATGTTTAGATGAAAATGAATTGGCAAAAGGACATGACTTCTTAGACGTAGGAGCCTTTGATATCTCACCTTGCCACCGATATTTAATTTACACTGTTGATTATAATGGTGACGAACTATATGACTTATATATTCTTGATTTATCCACAAACAAGATCGTTCAAGAAGGACCAAAGAAGATTAGTTATTCACCATGCTGGTTTAATGACTCAAAGACTTATGCTTATATTGAAATGGATGAAAATCTTAGACCTTATAAAATCCATGTCACAGATATGGAAAACTCATTTGATAAAGTAGTCTACACTGAAGATTCTGGTGAATACTTCCTAAGCCTTGAAGAAACAATGGATCACCAATATATCCTAATCAATGTATCAGGATCTTCAAATAACAGTGTTCTTTATATGAAAGCTGATGCAAGTGATCTAAATCCAATTGAAATCTTTCCTAAAGAAGACAAGATTGAATATAGCGTTGAAAGTGATGGAGACGACTTCATTGTCCTTACAAATAAGTTTCATGAAAACTTTTCACTTCTTAGAACTCCAATAATGACTCCTTCATATAAAGACGCAAAAGTAATTATCGAAGGAACTAAAGAAAACTATCTAACAAACTTTAATACATTTAAAGATTTTATGGTCCTTCATTATCGCACAAAGGGACTTAATCGCTTTGCTATATTAAAAGATGAAAAGCGAATTGAGGCGAGTTTTCCCGAAGATGCCTACTTTGTAGGAGGTGGCGATAATGCAAACTATGAGACTAAGGTATTTCGCTATGAATACAGCTCATTAACAACACCTACTACAACATTTGACTACGATATAGAAAGTGGTGAATCAAAGAAGATTCATCAAAAAGAAGTCCCTGGTTTCGATCAATCTAAATACGAAGTTGAAAGAACTTTTGCTCCTTCTCATGATGGGGCCATGGTTCCAATGACTATTATTAAAGCGAAGACAACTAAGAAGGGTGATCCTAACAAATGCCTACTCTATGGATACGGCTCTTATTCCATGTCGATACATCCATGGTTTAATCGCAATATTATCTCACTTCTTGATCGTGGATTTGTCTATGCAATAGGACATATCAGAGGAAGTTCAACCCTAGGTCGTCACTGGTATGAAAACGGTAAATTTCTTTATAAGAAAAATACTTTTGAAGACTTCTATGCCTGTGGGAAATTTCTCATTAATGAAGGCTATACTGTTAAAGGTAAACTTGGAATCATGGGTGGTAGTGCAGGTGGAATGCTTGTAGGAGCAACAATAAATCTTGATAAAGAAAACCTCATCGGAGCTGCTGTTGCGGATGTACCATTTGTTGATGTTTTAAATACAATGCTTGATGACACACTACCTTTAACAAAACTTGAATACGAGGAATGGGGAAACCCAAATGATAAAGAATATTTCGACTATATGAAATCATATTGCCCTTATACGAATCTTGAAAAGAGAGAGTATCCTGCAGTTCTTGCAATAGGTGGGCTTAATGATCCTCGTGTTACTTATTGGGAACCTATGAAGTGGACTTATAAGCTTAGAGACCTTGCTACAGACTCAAGAGTAAAACTTCTTTGGACAAATATGGAAGCAGGTCATGCAGGTGCATCAGGTCGATTTGAAGCCTTTAAAGAAGTCGCCGATATTTATACTTTTTTAATAAATGAATTAGAATAATTCTACGAGGTCTTGGGGAGAGATCCCTAAGACCTTTGTCATCTTTGTCTTTTTTATCTCTTTTGACCAAATAAAACCATTAATTTCATCACCATCTAAAATTAATTTCATATCACCTTCTCCTGATCCTGGACGAAGGCAATCTTCATTTGAATGAGGCTGTTTTGAATAATCAAAGACTCTAATCCAACCATCTTCTTTTATTTCACGTATGATTGCGATATGACCACTATCACCACTAATCGGTATAATATTTTTTCGCCAAAGAACGATATCTCCGATACAAAGCTCACTAAACTTCTGCTTAATTTTCTTAGATGATTCAATTGCATCAAAAAGTTCAAAAACACGATTAAATGGAAGATTAATTCCCTTATCTGCCAACTCTTCTTGAATAACACTAAAGCAATTAACTTTCATGATAACTTAGCGAGGGCCTTTGTTGTGGCCGTTGAAATATTTAATTTATCCGTAAGCTTATACTTTCTAAACTTACCACTAAAACGATCTTTAAATTCTTGTGTTGATAACTCTAGAATATAATTTGTAATCTTATACTTAGTGATGGCGGTTTTATATTTTTTCAATTTCTTATAAGATAGTTTTTTATCTAAATGAGGATATTGCATTAAGTTCTTATCTTCACTTTTTAAGATAAAAGTTGGACACTCAACTTGTCCAGCAAGCCACTCGTCATCAGACTTCTTATATCCTAAGATCGAATTATTTTCATTTACAATAATTCTTAGAAGCTCAAGTTCATAAGTCTTAGCAATTTTCTTAACAGGAATTTCTGGATACTCAAGTGGATCTTTTGCATTTCCTGCAATACATTTTTTCTTAACAGGACAACCAAGACAGTTAGCACTTCTGGCCTGGCAGTAAATTCTACCAAGATCCATCAACGCTTCATTAATCTCACGGCCACCACATTTATTGATCTCTCTAAACTCACCTTCTTCAAACTTCTTTTTTAAAAGCTTTTGAAGTTTTGGTCCTTTCTTTCCTTGTATACCGTAAATTCGACTAACGACTCTTTCGATATTTGCATCTATTGCAAGTGCGTTCTTATTTTGTCCGATACTTAATATTGCATTGGCCGTATACTCACCAACCCCAGTAATCGTAATTAGATCCTCATAATTACCTGGAATTTTCCCGTCGTAATTTTCAACTATATCAATGGCAGCTTTTCTTAAGTTGCGCGCACGTCGATAGTAACCTAAACCTTTCCAAGCTACACATATCTCTTCTTCTGAAGTTTTAGAAAGTGCATGGACATCGGGATATATTTTCAAGAATCTTTCAA
Organism: Halobacteriovorax vibrionivorans; assembly: GCF_003346865.1. Classification (NCBI taxonomy): domain Bacteria; kingdom Pseudomonadati; phylum Bdellovibrionota; class Bacteriovoracia; order Bacteriovoracales; family Halobacteriovoraceae; genus Halobacteriovorax; species Halobacteriovorax vibrionivorans. The sequence goes on from NZ_QDKL01000001.1 coordinate 720,164, forward strand.
AATGATTTTGAACAGTTCCAACAGTTGTTTGTTGCAACATAATTTCAGAGACTAATGTCTTATAGACAGTTCTATCTCTTCGCCATGGAAGGTCTATATAAGCGTCTTTTGACCATTCGAGTAATTTTTTAAACATGATTATTTGTAGCGATTTCTACTATTTTTGACAAGTTGCTTTTAAATTATCTGCTAATTTAAATAGATCTTCTGGATAAAATGGCTTGGTTCCAACGCCATGTACCTTTGCTCCGATATTACTTAAAAAATCAGTAAGTTCCCCATTTGCTTCATCGATGTCTGTTAATACAAAGAGATGTTTCGCATTTGAATTCTTTACCCAGCGAATAATTTTCTTTGTATTATTTCCACCTTTAGTTTGGCAAAGGTAGAGATCATTAGCAATTTCTTTAAGGGATGAATCAAAGGCCTTAATCGTTAATGGACAAGAATGAGATAGTCTTGAGACGAAGCTTCGACGATAACAAGTATCCCCGGACTTAGACCAATCAGCACGTCTTAAAGAAGCACTTGTATCAATCCATATTTCATATTTTGACTTTGGTTTCTCTTCTACTTTTTTTGCCTTTCCACAAAAGATATCAAAGTAGGCACCAGTACAGCGAATCATATTTGATTCAATTGTATTTTCAACTTCAACCTTTTTATTAACTTTTCCATATTCTTGATCAACATAATCGACAGCTTTATCATTTTGGATATAGCCTTTCTGAGGATCAAAACATCCTTCACCCATTGGAACGCAATTTTCTTTTTCGTTTTGAGCTACTTTTCTATAATTGATTATTTTTGAATCTAATAACGTCGTCTTATTAGATGCCGCAGGAGAGATGAAGACGAATTCTACCGTATCAGGCAAGGAGAGCACTGACTGGGTAAGTAAGAATGCGAGAGTTAATCTCTTAAGCAATCATTCCCCTTTGTCTGAAATAACGAAATAAATCATTTCCTAAATCAACAATTAAATCACGAGCATCAATATCTAAGCTTAAAAAATCTGCAACATAAGCTTTTTGTCTTGGCGTTAGCTCTGCCATTCTTTGCTTTAGCATATCTTCATTACTTGTATCGGCCATAAATGGCATCGTTCTCGTTTTACCACCAACTTTTACTCTAGCATTGGCATTCATTTGAGCATTACCAGTTGAACCAGTTTTTAATGTATCAACAAGAGCATCTTCAAAACTTCCAGTAGGTACTTCTTCTCCCCTTGGTTGTTCCGGTGCTGATTGAGCTTGTGCTGCTGGTTGCTCTTTCTTTTCATCACCCTTATAGAACTTAACAAGTCTAATGAAGTGATCTGTAAAATGCTCTTCGACAAAATCAATCATTTCATGAAGTGGAATCTCAAGCTCCGCAGTTATTTTTGCTACTACTTGAGGGTTTATCTCCGTTGTCTTCATTGATAGAAAGCGTGAAATCGTTGAAACACCAAGCCCAGTTGCTTCGGCCAACTCTTTTTGAGTCATTGGGCCACGAACCTGCATGTATTTCCTAATAATCCCTAGGTAATCATCTAGTTTGTCTTTGTTAAATTCCGACATGAAATTCTCCTTGCAATTTGAAACACCATGCAAGTGCCTGATATTTCGATTACGTGCAATTGAGGTCCTAAAAAAAATCACCTCAAAAGTCCTTAATATCATTATCGGATTTAATTTTTATTTCTTGATGCAATTTTATTGCTTGACGCAATTAGTCAATTACCGCTATTATTGCATTGTGGATGAACAAATCCACTAATTAAGCAAGGCTTGGGGGGATCACATGGCCACATTAACAAACTTCATTATGCCAGAGAAACTATCAGACTTCACAAATGGACAATTTGAAGTGATTGAAAATGAGGTAGTAAAATCAAGTGATTTAAGTAACTTAACCGTATCTGGTTCTCTCTTCTCTCAAACTACTTTTGTCGCTGTTCACTTCAAGTCTTGCACTTTTTTTGGTTCAAAAATAAAACAGTGCAAATTTATCAACTGTGTATTTGAAAATTGCACCTTCGAATTTTCACATATTGAAGATTGCAATTTTGAAAGCAGCAGACTTATTGGGAATACATGGAAGTATTCCACTTTAAAGGGCTCAAGTATTGAGGAATGTGAATTTGATCTTGTAACTTTTAAGGTCATTAAAGATGGAGATCGAAATCAATACGATATTTTTGAAGAAACACAGGATATCGAAGAAATAAAAGAAGAAGTTGAAGCAGTTTTAAGCTTTGAACAAGCATTAACATCTTCACCGAAGCAATGGGGGACAAATCTCATTAACTTCATTAAATCAGCAGCATAAGTTTTAACTTAAATATTTAGCTGGCAATGGTGTTTATATCTAAAGTCTCAAGGAAAATACGGCCAGCCGCAAATCTAAATTGAGACGACATATCACAACCGAGTATAAAACAGAGGATGTTTTAGCGTAGGTAATCTCGCAACTAATAATTGCTCTTCGGCCAACTCTCTCTCATAGGTGTTGGCCTTCTTTTTTTATTTAGAGCTTTCTGTAAAAGCAACCAATTGATTCTTTATTACGCATCGAAGACTTTACGATCATCGTCGATACCTCAATAGCATTTCTTAAACCGATAAGACTATCATCTAATTTACAACTACGATAAAAGCGTGAAACTTCATCGTTAATTTCATTAAACATTGCAACCGCTCTTTTAAGACGATTCGTTGTTCTTGAAAGTCCAACATAATTCCACATGGTAAGCTTCAGAGTCATCCAATCTTGCTGGACAAGGGCCTTATCAATTGAAGCATATTCTTCACGCCAATCTTTTATTTGTAAATGAGAATATAAATCTTCATTTTTAACAGTCTCTTTAATATCCATGGCCGCAAGGTATCCCCATGTTAGGCCTTCTAAAAGAGATGTTGATGCTAGTCGGTTTGCACCATGTAGACCTGAGCAAGAAACTTCTCCAACTGCATATAAGTTTTTAATTGAAGTTTGTCCCTTCATATCGATCTTTACTCCACCACATGTATAGTGAGCGGCAGGAACAACAGGAATTGGCTCATTTGTCATATCAACACCGTGTTCAAGACAGTGCTTATAAATCGTTGGAAAACGCTCTTTAATCCAAGTATCTTCTTTGTGTGAGATATCCAGGTAAACACATTCATGGCGTGTCTCAATTGTCTCTTCCATGATAGAGCGGGCCACAACATCACGTGGTGCTAGCTCCATTTCAGGATGATACTTCCCCATGAATCTTTCGCCATTACAATTAACCAGAATTCCACCTTCCCCTCTTACTGCTTCAGATACTAAGAAACGTCCATGAGAAGAAGAGTCATAAAAAGTTGTGGGATGAAATTGAATAAATTCCATATCAATAATATCGGCTCCAGCTCTCTTTGCCATTGCGATACCATCACCTCGACTAGCTCCAGAGTTAGAGTGATGTAAATATAAAGCCCCAACTCCACCTGTTGCTAATACAGTCTTCTTTGCCATGGCCTTTACTACGTTACCTTTTTCTTGATTTAAAAGGTAAGCACCTAAGATTTTTCTTTCTTCATATCGTTGAGAGATGGTAATTCCATGATGGGATGCTGTAATAAGATCAATTGCAGTATGAGCTTCCAAAAATCTGACCGTTGGATAACGCTCATTATCTTTTAAAAGGTTTAGAAGACTTATTTGAATTTCTTTTCCAGTATAATCTCCACGGTAGAGTATTCTTTCAATAGAATGGGCGGCTTCTTTTGTGTATTTTAGATTATTCTCACAATCTTTTTCAAAGTTAACCTTGGCCATTTCTAATAGCAGCTCATCAATTGCATTCTTTCCATGTTCTTGAAGGGTTGCGATGGCAAGTGGATTTGATGTATTTGAAGAAGCTATTTGAATATCATCAAATAAAGCTTGATCATCACCTTTTGGATAGATTATTCCACCTTGGGCCCAAAATGTATTTGATACCTGTGGGTCTCTGGCACGAGTAACAATACCGACTTTTAAATGCTCTCCTGCAAGCTTTGCAGCTGTTGCAAGGCCAGCAATTCCACAACCTAGAATAAGTACATCAAAATCGTAATTGTCCAAATTTAGCCCCTACTATATTTAAGAGAGAGATCAACTGCAGGAGCATCGTAAGTAAGTGCACCAATGCTTATTGCATCCACTCCTTCAATTAGATAATTTTCAAGAGTATTTAATCTCACTCCACCAGATACTTCAAAAGTAACATCCGAAGGTTTTTCTTTTACTGCCTCTCTAATTTCATCTGGAGAGAAGTTATCAAGCATAATATGTTTTACGCCTTCATTAAGCGCTAACTTAAGTTCAGAAAGATCATGAATCTCAACTTCGATAGGAGTATAGAAAGAATTCTTTGACTTAAAAAAGTCGATGGCCTCTTTTACACCACCAAAGAAAGACTTATGATTATCTTTAACCATCCACATATCACTTTGACCAAATCGATGATTATTACCACCACCAGTTACAACAGCATATTTCTCAAGAGCGCGATAACCTGGAAGAGTTTTTCTTGTATCAAGAATCTTTACGCCACTACCTTTTGCCATGACAGCAAATTTATTCGTATATGTTGCTATTGATGAGGCCCTCTGAATTAAGTTTAAGGCAATCCTCTCCCCTGTTAGAGCGATAGAAAATGGAAGAGTGAAATGAATTTCGGCCATCTCATCTTTTTGATACTGACGTCCTTCATATTTTTTAAAATCTTCATATTTTAAATTAGCTCCAAGATAATTGAATGACTCTACAAAGTAAGGAAGGCCACATAGAATCATGTCATCCTTGATTTTTAAGCGACACTGTACTTCATCACTTGGAAGCGATTGAATATAATTAAGATTACGTGATAAATCATCTTCTTTGAAATAGTCCGCGATAGATTCTTGCAATGCTTTGTTTATAAGTAGATTTGTCATAATTAACTCCGTAGAAATAATTTCTACCATTTTCATTTTAGAAAAAAAACTCTCAAAAGATGAGTTTCAGCTGATATTTAGAGATTTCTTCCATATAAAGCTGCAATGCGTTTCAATATTATCTTTCTAGCTGCATTTCTCTTTATCAATCCACTAACTAATCAATTTAATTACAGAAAATACCGCCCCGCGCCCAAAATTAAGCTTCCAAGCAAAATAAAGAAGTCGTTTAAAGAAAAGAAGAATTTCTACTTCTATCGCTCAGTTATAACTGGTCAGAAATGGGGCCTTGATAAAAAATTAAAAAAGCGACTGTCACATTTGAATCTTATGCACTTGATGACACCATCCGGACTTCATCTCTCTTCTTTATTTCTAATTTTCTTTTTAATCAGAAGGAGGTTTAAGAGACCAACTCAATTCATAGAGCTTGTGATGTGTTTTATCTTTTATTTCTTTCTACCAGGATATTACTCTTTTCGAAGGATTGCCTTATTAAGAAGTTTCTTTATTTTAAATGATATTAGAAAAACAAATTATACGAAAATGCAGATATTCATCTTTTTTCTTATAACGGATTTTCTTTTCGGAACATACCGCTTTGGCCATCTTTCTTTTTACTTAAGTACATTATTTCTAGCATTAATTTTTTCAATTAAAGACTTTCGAGTATATAAGATGTACTTACTCTTTTTTGTTGCTCAACTTTTTATCGCCCATAAGTTCTCGGGTGTTATTTATCCCGCATCAGTAATTCTCTCTCCTCTTTTAACGAGTCTATTCACTTTGGTTTATCCCATTCTATTTTTAAATCTCTTCTTCATTAAAATATGGAATTATTCAGAGGTATTAATAATAATCTATACAAAACTCGTTGAATTCTGTTTTAATATTGCAAATAGTATAGGATTTATCCATGTAAACTTTTTAATCTTAATTGGTATAATAATTTACACAAGAAAATCTAAAAATTATTCATTTGCCTTAATTACGATTGGACTAATTAGTGATTTCCCAAGAGACGGGCTTCAAATCATTCTCAATGAGATAGGCATTGGCCTTTGAAAATGGTTTTGAGCCAAAGAAGCCGCGATAAGAAGAAAGAGGAGATGGGTGAACAGATTTAAGGACTAAGTGCTTAGACTCATCAATATTCTTGCCCTTCTTTTGTGCAGGAGAGCCCCAAAGAATAAAGACTACATTTTCACATTGCTCATTAATCACTTCAATAATTTTGGCAGTAAACTTCTCCCACCCTTTTTTCTGATGAGATCCTGCCTGTGCTTTTCTAACACTTAAACAATTATTAAGTAGCAGAACGCCTTCCTTTGCCCATTCTTCAAGAAATCCATGTTCAGGTACCTCGACTCCTAGATCTTCATTTAATTCTTTGTAGATATTTCTAAGAGAAGGTGGAATTTTCACACCTTTATTTACAGAAAAGCTTAAACCATGGGCCTGCCCTTCACCGTGATATGGATCCTGACCAAGAATAACGACTTTAACTTTTTCTAGAGGAGTTAAATTTAATGCTGAAAAGAACTCTTCTCTTTTAGGAAAGATTTCACCATCTTCTGAATTTAAAAATTCAGAAAGTTCACGCATATAATCTTTTTGGAATTCGTCTTTAAGGTAAGTTAGCCAGCTCTTATCATTTAAGAATTCAATCATAAGAGCTGGCCTTTATTTTAATAACTTAGAAGTTTATTAAGTTGTTCGTATACGTCTGAAACTTGTGGAAGAATATAATCTTCTGAAGTTGGACAATACGCAACGTGAGAGTCTTTTGCAGCAACACGAAGGATTGGAGCATCAAGTGCTTCAAAACATTCTTCGTTAACACATGCAGCGATTTCACCAGCAAAGCCTGAAGTTTTCGTTTCTTCGTGACAAATAAGAAGACGATTAGTTTTTTCAAGTGACTTCTTAATTGAATCCATATCAAATGGAGCAAGTGTTCTAAGGTCAATAACCTCAATCGTCTTACCAGTTTCAGATTCGACTTTCTTAGCGGCATCAATTGATTTTTGAACTAATGCACCCCAAGCAACAACAGTTGCGTCCGCTCCTTCTTTTGCGACACGGGCCTTACCAAATGGAATCATATATTCTTCACCTGGATCAGCAGTACGATTATAACCTTGGTAGTAAAGGTGCTTATGCTCTAGGAACATAACAGGATCATCTGATCTAATAGCAGTTCTTAAAAGACCAGCAGCGTCTGCTGCGTTTGATGGGAACACAACTCTAATACCTGGAACGTGAGTGAATAGAGACTCTCCACATTGTGAGTGATAAATCGATCCACCTCTTAGGTATCCACCGATTGGAACACGCACAACCATTGGACACTTAAAGTCTCCACCTGAACGGTAGCGAGTCGTCGCCATCTCATTCTTAAGTTGCATATAAGCAGTCCAGATATAGTCGAAGAATTGAATTTCAACAACAGGCTTAAGACCTCTCATTGCCATACCAATTGCACGACCGATGATATTTGCTTCTGCTAGTGGTGAGTTAAATACTTGTCCTTCTAAAGATGCTCTTTGAACACCTGAAGATACCTTAAATACACCACCTTTACCTTTTAGTTCTGGATCTTTTAATTTTTCTAGATCAGAGAAATCGGCAACGTCTTCTCCAAACATTCTTAGAAGTGGGTTCTTAGAAAACTCAGAGCGAAGAACAGCATTAATTGCTGATGCCATTGGAATATCTGTTTTTCCTTCAAATGAACCTTCAGTTTCAAAATCCGATGAAGTTGGATCAACATCGTGAGAATATAAGTGATCAAGTGCAGATTCAGGAGCCGGCCATTCAGTATCAACAGCTTCTTTCATTGCACGTCTTACATCAATCGTTACTTCTTCAAGAAGATCGTTAACTTCTTTCTCAGTCATTACACCAAGCTCAATAAGAGTCTTTGGGTAAGAGTTAAATACGTCGATTTGCTTTTCTTCAGCAAGCTCATCTTTTGTACGATACATTGACTGATCATCAGAAAGAGAGTGTGAGTATGGACGAGTTACATGAGAGTGAAGAAGAACTGGCCCCTTTCCTTCTCTAATATGCTTTGCTGCTTTTTCAGCGGCCTTATAAGATTCAATAGGACAATTACCGTCACATTCAATAATCTTTAAACCAGGAAATTCATCTAGAGCTTTAGAGATTGATCCACCTGGAGTTTGCTTAGAAGTAATTGTTGAAATGGCATAACCATTATCTTCAACGTGGAAAAGAACAGGAAGTTTATTAGCACAAGCTGTTGTTAGACCTTCCCAGAACTCACCTTGAGCAATCGTTCCATCACCACATGAAGTATAAACAACTTCAGCATCTTCAACTAAGAATTTTGATGTATCGTAATTATGCTTTTCTTTTAATTCTTTAAGAGCAAGTCCTGCTTCAGCAACACCACATGCCTGTAGAAATTGAGTTCCAGTACATGAAGACTTTTGAACGATATTTAGTTTTACATTCCCCCAGTGAGCTGGCATCTGTCGGCCATGAGTTGCTGTATCTCCGATGTTACCATTTGCTTGGCAAAGCATTTCATATGGAGTTACACCAAGACCTGTACATAGTGCTCTATCTCGGTAGTAAGGAATAAACCAATCGTGAGCTGGCTTTAGAACTTTTGCAAGAGCTGTTAAAACACCTTCGTGTCCCGCTCCAGAGATTTGGAAGAAAGCTGTTGATTGTTTCTTCATTGTGATCTCAGCATCGTCTAGCTTTCTTGAAACGAAAACATTACGAAGCATCCAAGTTAGATCCTCTTTTGAAAGATTGTACTTTTTAATAATCTCTTTTTTCTTATCTAATTTGTTAGATCCCACAGTTGATCCTTTTGCAGTTTTATCAAGCATTTAACGCCCCTTTTTAAGTGGGGCTAGCTTACCAATTTTAGTGCAAAAGGTGCACATGCTGTGCATTAAAATAGAGTATAAGTTTTGACAAATTTCAGGTATTTAGAAGATTAACTTTAAAAACCACTAGAGATTCCTAGCACATATCGGCGATCGACCTGTCCTCTGAAGTCTGAATCTGTTGTATCAACAGCATAAGTTGAGAGATCAAACTCCATTTTTCTCGTTCTAATCCCAATTCCTCCGGAACCAAAACCGTCACCGTAACCTAAACGGAAATAGAAAATACGACGTAAATCAAACTCTAAACCAAGTCCAAGTTTTCTAATAGTGTCGACATTCGAGTGTTCACCTAGCGCATCTTTATAATTTAATTCCATGTGAACACGCATCGTTCTACCTATTTGTGGTGTAAGAGAAAGTCCTAAGTCAAAAGTTTGTTTGATATCAGCTGGTGCTGCTGGACCTCCGGTCTGCTCAAAACTTGTACCACCTGTATTATGTGAAGTGATGGCAAGAGTTGGGAGAAATGTGTATGGAAGAGTTAAGCGAAAACCAGTAGTAAAAAATAACATTTTACCTTGGTTGTAGGCCGTATCTGGTAGATCTAATGCAACCGCTGGATCAGCTGTCCCGATTGCTTCCTTTCTAAATAGATAAGTTGCGGTAGCACCTATTTTTACGATTCCACCAAAGAGTGAAAAGTTAAAAGCTGCGTATGGACCGTGATCAGTTCTTTGTGCATATTCAAATTGGTCACCAGCTTGATCACCAATAAAAGCTCGTTGTTGAACAGCATAGACATATCCCATAGAGAAATAGCGAGTTGAGAAGTTTGGCATCATTTGGAAACGACTATGTGAAACTGTTCCCTTATTTTGATTGAGAAGTTTTCTTGCACCCTCAAGCGATAGTGCATCAAAAATATCACCGGCGTTACCAGTTACATCTCCACCAAAGAGAGTCTCCATCCATCCCTTATTGGTTTCAAATTGAAAGTTTGAAAGGTGAAAGTGTTTTCCACGATAAGTTCCAAGGCCTGCTGGGTTATAGAAAGCAGCGGATGCATCATCTACTTTTGCAATAAATGCATTTCCCATGGCAAGGGCACGAGATGAAGTAACAATCTCTGGAAAGACAGCATCCTCAAATTGTATTGCATAAATACTTGAGTGAATTAATAGGAGTAATAAAATCAACTTCTTCACGGAGTTAATTTTACCTTAAGAAGACCTTAATATTAACTCGTGGCACAAGATGCCGACATAAACAAAAAAGGCCCGTAAAAACGGGCCCTTATATCGAAATATGTCTATCGACTCTTTATTTCGATAGCTTTCCCATTGCTCCAGAGGCAACAAAGCCGGGCTTGAACCCGGCTTGTTGAATATATTTTTCATTTCATTGCAATGGGAGCTAGCGTAGCATCCAATGGACTGGCCTTAGCCAGTCAATGACGCTAGCGCTTCTTCCTACCTGGAAAACGGTGTCCTACGTGACCTAGGAACTTCCCTTGGATATTCTTAATTGATTCAATTCTTGATTCTGCAAGGATATCAGTTGCTTGATAAACTGGAATATCTTGTTCTTCAGAAATTTCGAAAATCTTCATTGTTGTATCATAGATTGTATCAACCATTCTGATTGCCTTATCTTCTGACCAACCTTCAAATTCAATTGAAACGTTCATTAGACCACCAGCATTGATTAGGTAATCTGGAGCGTATAGGATTCCTTTTTCTTTAAGGATTTTTCCGTGACGATTTTCTGCAAGTTGGTTATTTGCAGCACCTGCAACGATCTTACAATTTAGACGCTCAATCGTTTCATCATTGATAGTTGCACCAAGTGCACATGGAGCATAGATATCCATCTTCACATCATAGATTTCATCAATTCCTACAACCTTTGCATTTGGAACTTTTTCTTTGAAAAGTTCAAGGTTCTTTTCATTGATATCACATACGTAAACTTCTGCACCTTCATTGTATAAGTACTCACCTAGGTAGCGACCAACTGATCCAGCACCTTGAAGCGCAACAACTTTACCTTTTGGTGAACGGTCTCCGTAAACTTTCATACAAGCTGCTTCGATACCTCTGAAAACACCGCGAGCTGTCCATGGAGAAGGGTTACCTGAACCACCATGGATTTCAGCAACACCTGCTACATTATTTGTTTCAGTAAATACGTGCTCAATATCATCAACACCAATATTTACATCTTCTGCTGTGATATAACGTCCATTTAAAGACTCTAGGAAACGTCCGTATGAACGGAAAAGAGCTTCTGACTTATCCTTTTCTGGATCACCAATAATTACGGCCTTTCCACCACCAAGGTTTAGACCAGAAACAGCTGCTTTATAAGTCATCCCTTTTGAAAGTCTTAATACATCATTGATTGCTTCTTCTTCTGAATTATATGGCCACATTCTAGTTCCACCAAGAGCTGGTCCTAAAACTGTGTTATGAATCGCAACGATTGCCTTTAGGTTACAACTTGGGTCACTGAAAAAGATAACTTCTTCGTGTCCATCTTTGTATAGTCTCTCAAAACTAGGCATGCTTAATCTCCTTAATTGATTGCAATAATTACCCGAAATTTCATGGCAATTTAAATTGCTTAAAATAGTGCTACAATAGTGAAAAGAACAATAAACTTTCAAGGATAAAAACTGTATGCACAAAGCGTCACTAATCGATGAGAATGGGCAAAGTACTGAATTTACGATCGATGAAAATCAAAGTATCTTTGACGCACTTCAGGATCAAGGCAAGACTCTACCTCATGGATGCTTGAGTGGCTCTTGTGGCTCATGTCGTATACAGATCATTGAGGGAAAAGAAAACATGAAAAAACCAGGTATCATTGAGCAAAACACAATTGATGCAATAGCTGGTGAGCATCCAGAAGTTGAAGAAGGTAAAATTAGAATGGCCTGTCGAGCTAAGGTTCTAGGTGATATTAAATTTTCTTCTCTAAAATAAGTTGAATTAAAGCACGAAAGTGCTTAATGCGATCAAAGTCCCAAGACTTATTTCCATCTTTATAAAAATCTAATCGTTCTTGATCTAAGACAGTAATCAGATGATCAACATCATTAACGATAATATATTGTTCATCCTTAAAAAGAGCAGATTGAATATCCACCATTCCATCATTTCGACCGACACGATTATAAATATAATTACGGCTTGATTCTAATAGAGACTCTCGTCCATCTTGAGCATCAATAAAGGTAATGAATTGTAAAAAGTTAACATCGCCTAGAACCTTCATGACTTCTTCTCGATGCTCACTCATATACTTTTTTCTTTCGGCCGTACCTACAGACTGCATTCCACTAATGTCACCACCAAGAAGGTAGAAGGCCCAGCCAATTAGCGTTTTCGTCACTGTTCCATCAATAAAGTAATCTGCAAGAACTGATCCACGAAACGGAGATTGCATTGTCACCCAACCCACTACGCGATCTTTCACTTCTGGATGGTTTATTAAAACTTCTAGAAATTCAAGACCACCTTTAGAGTGACTTATAATAAGTAGTGGCCCTTTAATCTTATCTAACTTTGATTTAATGAAGCGTGCATTCTCTTTAACCGGTGCCTCTGATTCCACAATAATTCTTTTAAAAGGAATCTTGTGCTCTTCTAATAACTCCATATAATCACTAAAGTAATCACCTACAAAATAGGATAGGTTTAAAATTTGACCTGATTTCTTTATTGCTGATTGAGATAGAATTCCTGGTAAGAAAACGACTGTAAGCTCTCTTAGCTTTGCTATTTCTTTTTTAGATAATTTTGGTTTTGATTGATAGAGACTCTTATAATGAGTTGTTTTATTTAAGGCCCAGACAACTTCTGTCCTAAAGACAGAAGTTATCAGAGTAAATATAAGAACTAAGCTAAACCTTTTGATGTTAATAATGCTGCCCTCTTCTTGCGGCGAATTTTGGCGTTAATATCATCTAGAGAATCAACGGCCATATCCCATGCTGTATAAATTTGTTTCTTCTTATTGGCCCTCAGGTCACCGGCAACATAGAAATTTTCAATATTCGTTTCACCTTTTTCATTGCCTAGAACGTAGCCACGTTCATCAACTTCTGCGCCAATGGCCTTTGCTAATTCATTATAAACGATAGTCCCGAGGGAAACAAAAGAAAACGCTGATTCTAAAGTTCGCCCACTTGCAAATTTATAACCTTGAACCTGTCCTTCTTTACGATCTCCAAGTACATCCACAATTTTTTCCGTGAAAACTTCAATATTATAAGCTTTGATTAGAGTTTTAACTTCATCGCTAAAGTCAGGAGTCTCTCCATTTGTAAGGATCGACATCGAAGGAGTGTTGTACCTCTCCTTGAGCATCACAGCAACCCACACGGCCCCTGAAGTGTGCCCTATAATCGATGTGTGCTTATCATAGACATGGTGTCCATCACATCTTAAGCAGTAGTCTACTGTTTGTGCATTAGCAAAAGGAAGTATTGGTTTAATGCTGTCGTTAAAATGAGGCTGAACATCCATGATTCCAGTACAAAGGACCACATAGCTTGCTTCATACTCGCTTCCATCACTATCAATGAGCTTAAAAGAGCCATCATCATTTTTTGTGACCTCTGTGACACCTTTTCCTTTTACGAAAGTGAGATTATCTTTAAATTCAGACTCTTGAATCCACTCAAGAGTTTCCTTATTAGGTTCTTCGATCCCTTTTTTATACTTATGTGTACCAGGCATATTCTCAACCTTATAGACCCACTTCTCACGTGAACGCTTCTTATCGCGAGGAGAACCTGGAAACATCACAACTTTATCGTTATTTAATACACCTCTTAGTGTGGCCATCATTCCTGCGGCCCCGCCACCAATTACTGCAATATCAAATTTTTCGCTAGACATAATTTTCTCCATCTATGTTTCTCAATAAGTATAGACTAACAAAAAGAGGGAATCTAATAGATTCCCTCTATATAAAGATATATTAACTATATGATGAAATTAGATAGTTACTTTACTGGAATATCGACAAGATCCTCACCTGAGTCGACTGCTTCTTTGGCCTCTTTCTTAGAGAAGAAATGCTTTTCACCATCGACATCTTTGATTTTGACCTGTTTGATCTCATAATCAAAAACTTCAATTAGTTCAAAACTATAACCTTCCCAAATAATAATCTGACCAGATTCAGGGAAGTTATTACCAAGCATATCAAGTAGAAAACCTGCTAGGGTTGAATAATTATCATTAAGTGGAATCTTAATATCATAGTCATGATCAAGATCTCTTAAGTTAGTGGCCCCATCAATATCCACACCGTCGATAAGATCATTTTGTTCGTATTCTTTTGTAATCTGATCGATATCATCATCGTGCTCATCTTGGATTTCTCCAAGTATCTCTTCAATGATATCTTCAAGAGTAATAATACCAACGATTAAACCGTTCTCATCTTTAACAAGTGCCATGTGAACTTTCTTGCGATTCATATGATCAAATACGGCCTGTATCTTCATATGCTCGTAGACAAAGAATGGCTCTCTTAAGTGTTCAGATAATGTGAAATTATCGCGCTGGTCCTTCTTGATGAATGCAAGTTCCTTAACGTGAAGGAAGCCTTCAATATTATCAACTTCACCATCACATACTGGATAACGAGAGTGAATCGATTCCTCAATTTCACTAATAACTTCTTTGTAAGAGCTACTAACTTGAATTGTTTTGATTTCCCTACGAGGAATCATAATATCCTTAACCTTAATCTTAGGAAACTCTAAGATCGAGTTAAAAAGATCAATTTGCTTGTGATCAATCGTATTTTCTTTTTCTGCTTTTTGAATCATAAACTCAAGATCATCTTTTGTTACAATACGACCTGTAAGTTGAGCATTTTCACCAAGAACAGTATGGATTAACCACACCATAATCTTAATTACAGGATAAAGAAGATAGTAGAAAATTTGAAGAACTCGAATTACGAAAAAAGACATACTTTCAGCGTGTGTACGAGCAAAAGTTTTTGGAATAATTTCACCAAAGATTAAAATGATAAAAGTCGTGGCACCAACAGCAATTCCTATGGCATCATCGGCAAAGAGACGAGTTGCTAGAACTGTTGTAAGAGATGAAGCAAAAATATTAACGACGTTATTCCCTACGAGAATCGTTGTAAGAATCTCACTTGGACGATCAATCATAAATGCAATGGCACGTCCCTTTGCTCCACCTTCTTGAATAAGCTGGCTTGCTCGGTCATGAGGAATTGATAGCAACACGGCTTCAGAGCCAGAGAAAAAACCTGAGCCAATAAAGCAAACGATTAGTGAGACAATTTCAAGGCTACTAACATCAGTCATTGCCTTGTCCTAGTTTAAACGAAATGGAGTTGGAGTTTTTTAAGAAACAACAATAAAGCGGAGGTTCTATAAAATGTATCCTTGTTACGGGCATAGAGAGATTATCTCACCCTGTTCAATAGTTAATATTTTATCAGTATTCCTGATGTGATTCAATACATCATAACTCTATAAATTTCAAGGATATAGGTTTATTTCTTCACTAGTGATGATCTAGCTGCTCACCCTTGAAGTCGTGATCCGAGTACACAATTCGGTCATTCATCTCGTGATTAAAGTCATATATCTCACTGATATTACAGACTTTTCTAAAGATCGTCTGGCACTTATAGCAGATAACCACAGGCGGAAGACGCTTAAAAAGAGCGAAGTCAAAAATATATAAAATAATAAAAGGGGCCACTGAATATGGAGCATATTGAGTTGTGGCCATATAAAGTGTTAAGAGAGCGGCAATTACAAATAGGGTTACACCCACTTTTCGATTAAAGTCTTTTTGCTTATAAAAGTCTTTACGCTTGCAACAAGGACAGTCTTTTAAGATGCCTTTTTCGTGATCTTCGTTCATATGAACTTCAGTTTTTGTATGACAGATCTGACATTCAACTTCACTTACATCCTTATTTGGATGAAATGAAACCCCTGAGCCACATTCTTTACAAGTTAAAGTAATTTCCATCATAGTAGTAATCCATATGTATAAAATAAATAAATCGCAATAATTTCACCAATGAAGATAAAAATCGTCATGGCATAGAAAACACCTGTAGCACTTTGTGTACTTCTCATGCAAACAAGTTTCCAACCAAATATACTCATTGCAAAGATAACTAGGTATCCCCAGATATCACGCATAATAACCATTAACCAATTAAAGGCATAACCGCCGCCAAGTTGTGTCCCTTCTGTTAAATATGGCCCAAGCTTTGTGTGTTCAACGGCCGTCCAAATAAGCTTAATCCCAATGAGTGCCCACATCGCCAGAGTGGCCCTTTTAAGAGGAAGCTCTGAAAGCTTTGGCGTTACAAGATACCAGTGACCTAAAATCATAGCATATGTAATTGCACCTAAGTAATAGACTGACGAAGCGACATATAAGTAATTTAATAAATTCTTTTCTTGAAATAAATAAAGAACAATAAAGCCTAAAAGAGTTGGGATAGCATAAAGAATCCATAGTGCCGTATTCTTCTCATCATAGTGATTGTGTAATTGATGATGAAAGAGGATTGAAATCGTACTTATATAAATAAGAATTGCTTCAAGATCAGTTGCACTGTGACCCGTTATTATATGAGTGATAGCTGCAAAGAATAAACTAACTAAACATGTTGTCGAAAGAAGCTTTTGAAAACCTCCACCAGTCATCTTTGAGTTCGCAACAGGTGCAAAAGCAAATACTCCAAAGCCTGCGGCCAAGAAAAAGTACTTTGCGATTTCAAATGTATTACTCATTATATTTACTCTCTCGTAAGAAATGTTCTACTAAGCGCATAATTATTGTTTTATTTGCATCTGGAATATTAAGCTCTTCTACCTCATTTTGAGCGTTTTCAAAAGATATCTTTTGCGCAATAAGGTTCATACTTTCAATATAATCAGTAACATAGACATAGAGAAAGACACTTCGATCGGGGTACTTGAAGCTTAGATGGGTAAAAAGGGAAATTTTATTTAATTCACAGCCTACCTCTTCTAAAAATTCTCGACGAGCAGCCTCCTCACATGACTCACCATCTTCAATCTTGCCTCCAGGAAATTCAAACTTTCCATCCAGTGGGCCATCTTCTTGGCGTTTTTGTCCGAAGAGAACAATTCCATCTTCTTCTATGCGATAAGGTATAACTATTGATATTTCCATAAGATTATATCTACCCTAAAAATATTGAAATGTTAAAGAGCTGTGCTAGCTTTTTATAAGCGGATTGTTTATAAGAAGCTCAGTGAGAAAACTACCTTTTGATAAACATTCTATGATCTTTGCGCCGATGGAAGGTGTAACAGATGGCCCTTATCGCGAGGCCATTCAAAGGGCATTTGGTGACTGGGATTATTATTCAACAGATTTTTATCGAATTCCATCGGTGGGTAATGTTCATACAAAGACACTAGTAAAACACTACGGTGAAGAATATTTAAAAAAGAAGTCTCATAGCATTAAGACGGCCTATCAATTTCTAACCTCAGAAATTGCACAAACGAAGCAGGCCATTAATTTAATTAGTGAACTCAATTATCACCATATCGACTTAAATCTTGGATGCCCTTCAAAGAAAGTCAACTCCAATAAAGGGGGAGCCTATCTTCTATCTGACCTTAAGGCCCTTGAAAAAATCATAAGAGATATTCGTGAATCATTTCAAAATGTCTTCACGGTTAAGATTCGAATTGGCTATCGCGATGACTCGCTCTTCTTTGACCTCTTAAACCTTTTTGAAGATTGTGGTGTTGATGGAATTACAATTCATGCGAGAACCCGCGATCAGCTTTATAAAGGTGTTGCCGATTGGAGCTATATTGAAAAAGCTGTTAAGCACTCATCTCTTCCAATCATTGCAAATGGTGATATCTGGACAATTGAAGATATTGATCGCATTTATGACCAATGTGACCCTTATGCGATTATGTGTGGTCGAAGTGCCTTAAAGACGCCATGGCTTGCTTCAATTTATAAAGAATATCAGGGGCGTGCAGACTTTATCAGTGAAGAATTTCTCTTAAAGTTAAGAGCTCAAAACCTTGATCTCTACTTCTATGAATTAGAAAAAGAATACCGAAAGTTTGGCTATCCAGAATCGACAATACTTAAGAGATTCAAAGCATTTTGTCGCTATCTCTTTGATGATTATGAGAACTTTGAATTAATTAGAGGTAAGTTTTTGAGATCACAAGAACTTCGTGAATTTAAAGATCATCTTGATCAATTCGTTCATCGCTATTCTTAGCAACATAATTTAAAACACTTTTAGAATAGAAAAAGAAAGTTATCTCAAATAGAATGACTCCGCCAAAATAAACTAGCCAACCTTGAATTGACACTCCTGTTAAAGATACAAGTAGAAAGAAAAGAAAGCCTGGTATTTGTCTTACAAAGAAGTTTCCCCACGTATTATCTGGAAACCGTTTTTCTAAATTTAAAAAGAAGCTCATAACAGCATTGGCAAAGTTAAAACGATTTGTTCGCCCCTCAAAATATGAGACTCGATCTGGATGACAATAAAGTCCTGCAAAGGCTATTGCTGTAAAGAAACAAATATACTCTTCTGTTGAAAAATTAAGGACGGCCGAAGCAATAAAGAAAATAACAAAAGTGGGAATAAAAAAAATGTAGTAGCGAATGCCTAATTTCATCTTCATTACTTTTCTCCAAAATAAAAAGGCACCCTATTGGGTGCCCTCTTACTATTATAAATGTAATTAGTTTTACTTCGCAACTCCAACGGCCTTAGTCTCACGAACAACTGTAATTTTAATCGTTCCAGGATAAGACATTTGCTCTTCAATTTGCTTAGCAATATTTCGAGATAATAATACCGTCTCTTCATCGTTGATTTTTTCATTCTCAACAAAAACTCGTACTTCACGTCCACCAGAGATAGCGTAAGACTTGCTAACACCTTCAAATGAATTAACAATTTCTTCGATATCTGTAAGACGAGAAACATAAGACTCAGTAAGTGCTTTACGAGCTCCTGGTCTTGCACCAGAAATCGCATCAGCAGCTGCAACGATATGAGCAAGAATTGATTCCGGCTTCTCATCATCGTGGTGAGCTCTAATTGCATGAACAACGTCCGCAGACTCTCCATACTTTCTTGCAAAGTCAGCACCGATAACAGCGTGTGATCCCTCGGCCGCAGCATCAAGAACTTTACCAATATCATGTAGAAGACCCGCACGACGAGCTTGCTTAATATTTAGACCCATCTCAGCTGCCATTGAACCACAAATAAATGCTGCTTCAATTGCATGCTGGTATTGGTTTTGAGTATATGAAGTTCTAAAATTTAATGCACCAACAAGCTTAAGGATCTCAGGGTGAATACCGTGAACACCAATCTCCATTTGTGCCTTCTCACCTAGTGTAAGAAGCTTCTTCTCAAATTCAGCTTTTGACTTATCATGAAATTCTTCAATTTTTGCTGGGTGAATACGACCGTCAGCAATTAGCTTCTCAATTGTATCCTTAGCGATCTCACGTCTTACAACGTTAAATGAAGAAATAACAACGATCTCTGGAGTATCATCGATAATTAAATCAACACCACAGATTTGCTCAAATGCTCTAATATTACGACCTTCACGACCAATTAGACGACCTTTCACATCATCAGATGGAAGATCAACAGTTGAGATTGTCTTTTCACCAACATGTTCACCAGCATATCTTTGAATTGCAATACCAACGATTCTCTTAGCACGGCTTTCAGCTTCTTCTTTTGCCTCTTCTTCCATGCGTTTAATCATTTTAGTGAAATCAACTTGAGCGTCTTCTTTCATTGTCTCTAGAAGTTCTTCTTTGGCCTGCTCTTTTGTCATGGCCGCAACTTCTGAAAGCTTTCCAGCATATTCTTCTTGGCGAACGACATACTTTTCTTTCTCTTTAAGAGCGTCGAGTTCTTTTTCTTTAACTTCGTCTTCTCTCTTATCAAGCTTCTTCATTTTCTCATCAAGCTCATCCATTTTAGACTCAAGCTTGGCCTGTCTTTTATTCAGGTCTTTTTCTTGATCATTAAGCTCGCGCTTAACTTTTTGGACATACTTATCAGCGTCCTTCTTTTCTTCTTGGGCCGCTTCTTTTGCCTCTTTTCTCGCTTTATAGCTAATCTCTTTTGCTTGCTCTTTAGCCTTGTTGATGATTTCATCACCCTTTGCCTCACGCTCGGCCAATTCTTTTTTGGCCTGAAGGTTACGGATAACAAAACCAACTGCTAGTCCAAGAACAAGAAAAAGAAGTGATGCTAAGATTAAATCTGTACTCATTACTCTCTCCCTATATTCACACTTTAATCACTTTCTTTGCTGTTACAACAAAGTCCATTACTTGGTCATGTTGCTCGCAAGGAATGCTTTCTTGTAACTGCTGATTAAAGCAAACGCCTATTTTTAATGGTTCTTTCTTCTTTCTATTTGTGAGGTATCGATCATAATAACCCTTACCTCTTCCTAAGCGATGCCCTGACTCATCAAAAGCAACACCTGGGATTAATATAATATCTGGTTCAACAATTTGAGATGACTCACAAGGCACCTTAAATTCTTTACCAAAAGCATTAATAGTCTTTAACTCACTTAATGATGAAGACTTAAATTCCATATCATTTGAGTCTTCATCAAATACGGGAAATGCTAAGCTCCCCAGTACCTTTAAGTTAAGACAATTAACTTCTCCTGGAATCGGATAAAAGATCCCAAGAGTCTGCGGATAAAAGTTTTCGGATTTAAAAAGAGTAACGAGGTTTGAAACAACTTTTGCACTTTGAATCTCAAATTCCTGAGGATCCATCTGCGCTATGATATTTAAAACTTCTTTACGAAGGTTTTTCTTTTCCGAACTCATGATTAGTGAGTCTTTGGAAGTGATTCCTCTATCAATCTCAGGGCATTATCAGAAAGAGACATCACATCTGTGATCTCTTGTTTATACTCTTTCTCTAAAGATAACTTTTCCTTCGCTAACTCTAGTGCCACAAGTGCAGCCAATTGTGAGTTAGAAATTGAAGGGGCCTTTTGGCGAATATTACTTGCGATCGTATCAACATACTCAACAATTTCTGTCGCAGAAACAATCTCATCTTCTCCAGACTCTTGGAGTCTGAAATTATGACCTAAAACTTGATATTCTTTTACTTCCGTACTTATATCCATAGTAATTCAATTGTAGTCCTACAAAGGATTCCAGTCAATCAATCAATTACCTACCAGTGCGTCAAGATACTCATCTAAATTGAACACACTCAGGTCTTCGACATTTTCACCGACACCAATATAAGTAATTGGTATTTGAAGTGCGTCAACAATTGAAATTGCACTTCCGGCCTTCGAAGATCCATCACACTTTGTAAATACTAGACCTGTTAGATCCAATGCCTTATTAAACTCTTCCGCTTGGCGAATTGCATTCTGTCCAGTAATGGCATCAATAACTAAAAGTGTATGATGAGGTGCATCCTCCATCAGCTTCTTAAGAACATTCTTACTCTTAGTCAGCTCATCCATTAAATTTCCCGCTGTATGAAGACGCCCCGCCGTATCAAGGATACAATAGTCAGCTTCCTCATTCATTGCAGCCTGAAGCGCGTCATAACCAACACCACTTGGGTTGGCCCCTTCCTTTGCGCGAATCATTGTTGCACCTGCGCGATCGCACCACACCTGGAGCTGATCAACTGCCGCAGCACGGAATGTATCACACGCACCAACAACAACCTTTGCTCCTTGATTAGTAAGCTTTGTCGCAAGCTTTCCAATAGTTGTCGTCTTTCCTGCTCCATTAACACCAACAATCATTATGACCTTAGGTAATTTTGAATCACTCTTTTCGAATTGAAACAGATCACCAGGACTATTGGCCTGTACACTTGCCATTTTATTTTTCAAAAAGTCTTTAATATATGACTTAAATTTTGCTTCATCAAAATCCCCAGACTTTGCCTTTTCTTCAAGATCTTCAATGAGTTCACTTGTTGCCTTTGGCCCAAGATCTGCTCCATAGAGAAGCTCTTCGACTTCTTCAAGTGCATCCTCATCAAGACCTCCGCGGCCAAAGATACTTCCGATCTTTCCCCAAACTCCCTCACGAGAGCGTGAAAGACCCTTTGTAAGTCGATCTTTCCATGACTTCTCTGGCTTAGTCGGCTCAAGGACTTCTTCCTCTTCCTCTTTTTTTACTTCTTCAACAACTTCTAATACTTCAGCTTGTGACTGAGGCTCATCTTTTTCTTCTGTCTCTATTTTAGTTGGTGGAGGCAGCTTTGCCTTTGGTTTCACAAGATAGAAAAGCCCAGTGAAACCACTCACACCTATTACCGAACAAAGAGCAATAAAGGCATAAGCATATTCGATTGTGATTATGATATTCATTCCAGCTTGGTCTGCCCAAGACTGTAGAAAAGCAACGAGTTGCAACATATAATTCTCCATTTTGTGTGCTTTAGAGATATGATAAGTAAGTATAAAAATCAATATTTTAAGTCAAAAAACGGCATTAATATGGCAAATAAATTAGCTCTTTTTCAATTACAGCAAACGATTCGAAACTTTTTCAACAAAGAAGGTTTTATTGATGTGCTAACACCACCAATTGTGGAGAATCCGGGAATGGAAACTCACATTCATCCCTTTGCAATTCACTCGGTGCATCAAGAAAAAACTCATAATCTCTACCTTCACACTTCACCAGAATTTCATATGAAGGAACTATTGAGCGAAGGAATGAATAAGATCTTCACTATGAGCTACTGTTTTCGTGATGAGCCAAATAGTGAAACACACCGCAAGCAATTCATAATGCTTGAATGGTATCGAGCTAATGAAAATTATGAGAAGATCATGGAAGATACTATCCAGCTTTTTAAATACTGTTATGAGCAAGTTCGCAATAAGA
Source organism: Halobacteriovorax vibrionivorans (assembly GCF_003346865.1). Lineage (NCBI taxonomy): Bacteria > Pseudomonadati > Bdellovibrionota > Bacteriovoracia > Bacteriovoracales > Halobacteriovoraceae > Halobacteriovorax > Halobacteriovorax vibrionivorans. Next base: position 742,931 of record NZ_QDKL01000001.1, read on the forward strand.
CAGAAGTTGATATAAAAAAACTTACTGTTCAAGAGATTTTTCAGACCGTGCTTAAATTCGATATTCTCAACTATCTTGAAAGAGATAAATTATTCAATAAGATAAAAAGTAACTTCAGTGAACGAATAAGTCTTTCTGATAATAAAGATGATTATGCGTGGGACGACCTCTTCTTCTTACTTATGTATAATTATATTGAACCAGAAATGAAAAAAGATCCTTTCGTTCTTCTTTATGAATTCCCAGAGCCGCTACGTGCACTTTCAACTATAAAAGAAGACGATCCTCGAGTGTGTGAAAGATTCGAAGTTTATTGTCATGGTATTGAAATTTGTAATTGCTTTAATGAACTGACAGATCCGATTGAGCAGATAAAAAGGTTTGAAAAAGATAGCAAATTAAAAGAAGAGATTTATCACTACAAACTACCGTGGCCAAAAAGATTTATTTCAACCCTTGAAAAGGGCCTTCCCAAGAGTGCAGGAATTGCACTTGGAGTAGAACGCCTTCTTATGGCCATTACAGCTGAAGAAGACGTATTCTTTGATTAGTTTATTGTTGTTTTTGAAGATGATTAAAAAGCAAGTGTAGCTTCAAGATAAGCTCCGACTTAACAATATCAGGTGTCATCTTCATGGCCCAGCGAAAGTGAACTCCACTTTCTTTTGTACTTCTTAGTTTACTACTCCATATTGGATAATTCTTGGCCAAGTCAGCAGATAAAACGGCGTACCAACGACTGAAATTTTCCTGACTTTGACCGAGGAGGGCCTCCATTACTTCAAGAGATTTTTCTGTCGTGATTCTTTTTATGGAATAAATATTTAAAGAACTAAGTTTAGCTTTTTCTAAATCATTATTTAAATATGTACCAAAGAAAGAAACAGTAAAGTCTTTGGCAACCTCTGAAGTTTGTTCTTTATAATTTTCAAGCCTCTGGTAATAAGGAGAGAGAACAAGAGAACGATATACACCTTCACGTGTTCCCCCTTGTTCTAGAGTACTATACCACTTTGATAACTCATTTCGATTTGCTTCTAAACCTCTTGTCGCTTTAATTAGCTCATTTATATAAGAGAGATTATATTGAGACATTTTTTCTTTTGAAAAAGGTGAATTATATTTTTTCTTGTTATAAACACTTAAGTCTTTTGCATCTTTTTTAATTGTTGGTATCTCAGGTAAAGTAACTTCGTCCTTTGCTCCCCAAATTTTATCCGCAAGTTCTGATGAAATATTTTTTTCAACAAATGGCCTTAAGTTTTGCAGAAAATTAACCTGTGCAAAGGTCGTACTCGCAACTAAACAAACAATAATGAGTTTCTTCAAAATGGTCCCCCAAAAAAAACAATAAGTTATCAATATTTCCTCATTATAAATGCCCTTCGTATTTTTAGGAAGTTAGCAAAAATTAGCCACATATTTTTGTCAAGTTTTTATCCAAGTCACAGGCAAGAAATACCTCTATCCCCCCGTAAACAGGGGTTATTTCAAATTTCGTAAAGATTATGGACGTTTCATTCGATAATAATTGTATGAAAACGTTAAAAGGTAGACCGTCACTCCATTTATTATTAATCTTACTTCTCATCACATCTTCATGTGTGCCAGATAGCTTAACTAAGTTTAAGGAAGAAGGTGCAACAAGTGATGATGCATCAAGTTCAGTTGGTGAAGTCGTCGATCCACCAAGTCAGTTCGAAGATGATTTTGGATTTCCTATTGATGGTGACTCTATTGAATCACCTACATCTGTTTCGTATTCAACATCACCGACAAGTATTTTTGTAACTGGTGATTCTGGACTTATTAATAAAAGTGATAGCAATATTGTCACAAGGCTCATTCCTTCAGGTTCATTTGGAGACTATACAATAGAAGATGATGAAGGTGTCTATGTTGTAACTCCTTCAACTCAAAATAACTTCTTAGACCCTATATCAAACCCTGGGTTTAACTTTGGGACCGACCTAACAACAACATACGCAGGAACTTTTAGCCTTAGTTCAAGAACAGGTGTAATTCAATTAACAAGTAGCACCGTAGATCCTGTTCGTAAGTTCACTGCCGCAAATACAAATTTTAACTTCTATAGTCCTGCTGATGAAACTGCAGAAACAATAACAATTACATCTATGCCTACAATAACTGTACAGGCTCCAATCCCAGAAAAACTATCATTCGAGGTAGAATCTAGTTTTAACTGTACTGGTACTAATATTGGTACATCAGCACCAGGCATACCGACAATAGGTGACACATACCTTGACGCTGGAACTTGTTACTACAACTATGATGGAACAAATTTAAATACAGTGGCTTTTCCATTCTCGGGACCTGTTTATATAGGTTTCCAATTAGACACAAATGCAAACTTCCTAATTGATGACTCTATTACGTCTGAAACATTCTCAACTTCAAGTGGTGCAACAGGAACTATTACTTATAAAGATGAAGCAAATGCCATTTATGGAACACTAACGTCAGGGGACTTATATCCTGGAGACCTAATAGACAATGAATTCCCATTTTCTAACACGGAAGGAATTATTGAAAAGGTTAAATATTACTTTCAACCTGAATCAAATATTATTTTAAAACTCATTAATGATACAAGTGTTGGCCCTGCAACTCACATTGGCTATAACAATCATACTAATATTGAAATAACACCAGATCTACCATCGACTTTAAAACTTGTTAAAGATGTTGATAGTCCACTGTTTGGTTATATCATTGATACATCAGGGACAAGTGATCATGAATTACAATCGGCATCAGAATATACAGTAAAGGTTTCAAATGATATTACAGAAAGAGTCTTTACATTTGATATCGGGATAGTAAATCCACCAGAAAAACTATCTTATTCTCAACTAACTGCTTTTAAAGTTAAAAATTTAGTTCAAACGAGTTCATCATTTACTGTAGGTCAAGAAGTCGCTACAGCTGTAACTCCTCCTTTTGAAGAAGGTGCAAAAGGGATTATTAAAAGAATTTTAGATATTGATGGAAATGAGAAATACTTAATCGTTCAAGTTATTTCAGGTCAATTTGTCAAAGATGCGTCTATCGATAACTATAAGGAATTCTTGGACGAAGAAGCAATTATTCAAACAACGCCAGTTTCACTTACACACATACTCGAGTTGAACACTACAGCGGCGTTTACCCCAACATACATAGCAGAGCAACCTTCTATTTGCCAAGAGTTCATCGCAGCCCCATCAAATGAATATGCTAAAGCAATTGTAACAGGTAATCCAACTGATGCGGGTCTTGCTGGATATATATTTGTAAATCAAGTTAAAAATCCAGATGATACCACTTCTAATAGAGATTTTATTGCTAGTAATACAACACTCGAAGATTGTGATTTAGGAACATCATATACAATGCAAGAAATATGGGCTCCTGTCCTAGAAGCAACATTTACAAATACATCATCGTTGACTTCAGGTATGGATTTACTAACAACGACTAATCGAGCTAGTTTATCTTTATCAAGTATCAACTCAACTGATAATACAGCTTTATTACAAAGTGCTGATGGGAAGTCTCTAACCCTTTCTCTTCCAGCGCAATTTTCATCAGTAAGGCCATATGCACTAAATGCTGCGTCGATTACAAATTATAAATCGCTTACTACTTTTGAATTACAAAGAGGTGTTGAATCATCACTAATTGCAACTCTTCCAAAAGGAGACTCAGTTGTGTATTCAGTAACACCTGAACTGCCACCAGGACTCTCTCTTGATCCAGATACTGGAGATATCTCTGGTATACCAGAAGTAGCAGCTGCTTCTAAAAACTTTGTCGTTACAGCGACAAATATTTTAGGGTCAGTTTCTAGCTCATTTAATATCTTAATCGAAGACTATTTCGAAGTTGATATTGATATTGCAAACACTCCTAAGTTTTACTTACACAAAGATGGTGAAGATAATCTTTTTAATCAGTGTCGTATTAAAAAGCGTGATATTGTATCCAACCCAAAAACGACAGCTCTAGAAACAGAGGACGTAGTTGATATAGATTGCTTTGCTGATATTGGAGAAAATAATATTCACCTTAGAAACCTAACATTTAATGCGAAAGTTGGCCCTGGAATCTGTCACAGTGTTAAATACCAGCCATTTTCATTTTTCTCAAAGAGACCTCACAGAACTTTGGCATCTGATACAGACATAAACTATAGTCCGACAGCAAGATTCATTGTACAAGAAGTTGTAAATGCAAGCCCAGAATGTGCTGGAGTCGTAGGTGCTGACAATACAGCAAATGATGGTTTAACTGGTAACCCTACACCTGCAAATACTTACAGCGTAGATGGTATCTATGTTAATGGTGTTTTATTTGATGGTACTCTTGATGACCTTTGTGCTGGAAAATATGATGATGTTAACTGTGATGATGGTCAATTTACATATGCTACTCTTGACTATACTTATACAGAAGCAGACTCAGACCTTGGTACTCCTGAAACTTGTGAAAATACTATTGAAGTTAAGACACATAGCTGTGAAGGAAATATGTACGCATGTCGTAACGGTCCAATTAGAGACTTATTTAATGATGTCGAAGTTGAAGAAGGATTTGGATCATTAATAATCGAAGCATTTAGTGGCCTCAATTATACAGAAGAACTAAGTTCACCAATTGATATTGGCGCATCTACTAATCGCTACATTGCTTCATATACAACAAGTAACTCATGTTTTAATCCAGGTGATAGTACTCAGTACTATGCAAAAGGTGTTGTAGAACACTCACGAAGAGCGGATGGTGACCCTAATGGAATTGTGGACCCATTTATTGAGTCTCAGCCATTTTACAGCTTTACATGTCTTGATGAATTCTCAGTGATCCAAGCACGAATTAATGTTCACGTTAGAGATTGGGATAATACATATGTACTTGATGATCTAGACAAAGTAACAACTGGAAATATGGATGAGGGTGTAAACGAAGATGTGTTCGATGAACCTTTAAATGAATATTCTGACTGGGATGACTCTGCGATCACGACAGGTGTATATTCAGGCTGTAATGATTCAAATCCGCCGTCAATAGCATCTACATTTGATTCTATAGGCACAGGTAGTGGAGTACAAAGTAGTCAATACTTCTACTTTGCAGCTAGTGGTCTTGGATTATACTCTGGGCAAGATGTGACGATTAATGGCGATGCCTATACCATTAAAAGGGTATATAGTAACGGTGTTAAACTAACACGTCCACTAGAGACAACATACTCTAGTGTAAATATCTCCGCTAGATATCTTATTCCATTCCCTGCAGTGGAGTTTGAAGAAAATAACTAAAGCACACGACCAACTAAATCAAAATCTAATACTTCGGTGATCTCAACTTCAATGAGGTCACCGATTTTTAAATCTCTCTCATTTAAATCATTGATAATAACTTTTCCATCAATATCCGGAGCTTGTCCAAAGTGGCGACCGACAATTAAAAGATCAGTATCCTCATGTGTTCCTTCAACTAAAACTTCAACTGTTTGACCTAAGAAATCTTGATTAAGCTCGCGAGCAATTTCTTTTTGAGCTTCATATAAGCGATCAAATCTTTCATCAATCACTTCCTGCGAGTTCTTATCTTTAAGACGATAGGCCGGTGTACCTTCTTCATCAGAGTATCTGAAAATACCAAGGTGATTAAAGCGAGCCTTTTTTACACCTTCTAAAAGTTTTTCGAAATCTTGTTCCGACTCACCAGGAAAACCGACAATAATTGAAGTTCGTAGAACAATACCTGGTATTCTCTCACGAAGCTTAACAATTCTCTCCATGATCTTCTCACCAGTGATCTTTCGATTCATTCTCTTTAACACGTAATCAGAGAAGTGCTGAACTGGCATATCAAGATACTTACAAACTTTTGAAGATGTTGCCATCTTTTCGATTACTTCATCAGTTAATTCATCTGGGTAGAAGTAGAAGAGTCTAACCCAATCAACACCATCAACCGTTTCAAGGCCAGACAGGAGTTCAAATAGATTATTTTCATCACTTAAATCAACTCCATAATCAGAAAGGTCTTGAGAAATAAGATTTAACTCACGAACACCTGATTCAGAAAGTTTCTTTGCTTCTTCAACCAGAGACTCAACAGTACGTGAACGAAGACGCCCTCTAAGTGTTGGAATAATACAAAATGTACAATTTCGATTACACCCTTCAGATATCTTTAACCAAGCTGTATAAAATGGAGAAGTATTAAGTCTTGGATCAAATTCAGTATGAATAAATCTTGGAACTTCAACAAATGACTTCTTTTCTAATTTATTATTTTCTAAAGCAGTTAGAAGAGGAACAATCTTATTGTATTCACCTGTTCCAATAAACATATCAACTTCAGGAAGACTTTTTTCAAGTTCATCTGAATATCTCTGTGCCATACAACCTGACACAACGAGGGCCTTACATTTTCCGACCTCTTCATCTTTATAGTCTGCAAGGTCTAGAATCATCTCTATCGATTCTTGCTTTGCCGCTTCAATGAAAGAGCATGTGTTAACAACAATTACTTCTGAATTTTGCGGCTCAGTTTCAACCTTGAAGCCATTTAGGCCCATATGCCCTAGCATAACCTGAGCATCAACAAGGTTTTTAGAACAACCCAGAGAAGTAAAGTAGACCGTGCGGTCGTTAAATTTTTGGTTAACTTGAGATGAAATCTCAGTCATATATGTCTCCAATGTAAGCGAAAGTAGGTACTTATAAGTCTCAACCGACGTTTTTTCAAGGTCTTATGTAATTTTTTTAGGTACAGAAGTGCCTATTTTCAATTACTTGAAGGAATTACCTTCTCGGCCTATTCTAGATAGTAATGAGATTAATTATTATAACAACATTTATTTTACTTCTGGCCTCTTGTACAAACTTAGATCGTCCACCAAAGGAGCGTAAAGCAAGTGGTGAATTAACAAACCTACTTGTGAAGATTTCAAAGAACGACAAAGTCTCATGTCGAGAATATGAAAAGTTTTTAGTGACTGATTTCCCTTTAGCTCCTTGGCTGAGAGCGAATTATCATAAAAACTGTACAAAGAGTATCCAAGAACTCAGTGAAGAATATAAGAACGTAGAACAATATCCATACTGGGCCCGTGAAGAACTCATCGACGCCATAATCTCAAAGCCTTATTACAATGATACTTATGTAAGTGCTGTATTAAATAAGATTGATTATTTGAAAACACGTGGAGAAACAGAAAGACTACTTCAAGACAGTTTAAAAAGATTTCCACAAAATACAAATGAATACGATCGAATCTATGAAAAATTAATTGAAGTTTCACCTCGCTTTAACACATCTCCAAAGCCAGAAGAGTTTATGGAAGTTGGAAAGAGTTTTGAGCGTGATCGCCAATTCCCAAAGGCGAGAAATTTCTATCGTCGTGTTATTAGAAATAAAGATTCCACAAAAGAAGAAAAGGTCGATGCTTGGTTTCGACTAGCATACTCATATAAGAGAGAACGTAAAGGTGATAGCTTTCGTGAAAATATCAGAGGACTTGTACTCTATCTTCAAAAGAATCGTGAATCAGAATACTTAAAAGAAAAGCATGCTGAGTATTCAATTCGTTTAGCAAGAATATATTGGACGGAAGATAATCTACAAAGAGCAGTGAGAGTCCTAAGAAACCTACTATTATATAAGGAAGTTCCAAACGATTCAGTAGTAACGACTTATTATACAATCGGTGGTATTTTTGAAGATTTAAGAAAATATGATCGCTCTATTAAGTTTTATAAAAAGGCATATGCAGCAATTGAAAAAGAACATGAGCATCTCGAAAGTATTGTATGGAATCTCGCCTGGACAAATTACAAAGCTGGAAATTATGAAGAGATGATCAGTTGGTTTGATCAGTTTGAAAGTAAATCAGAAGAGGCAAATTACCGTTTTCTTTATTGGAAGTTTGTAGGCTTAAAAAAGCTTAATCGATTTAAAGAAGCGCAAGAGCTTCTTAAAAGAATTCAAGAAGAAGATCAATTTGGATACTATGGCCAAATTGCTCATATGAATCATACAAAACTTGAACACATCAACTATCGTGAAAGGTTTGATATTACAATTGATGAACTGGCCTGGGCAGTATACTTAAATAATACAGAACTTGCTAAGAAGATTATCGATAGTAATGAAGATGTAAGCTATAGTGACTTATATGCGGCGAAATATTTCAATATTATGATCTTCAAGTTCTTCAGAGAAAGTGATGAAAAACAAAAAGAGATTCTAAGTAAAGATCCACAATTTGCATTTCCTTTAGCATTCAAAAAGGAGTTCCTTGAGAATAATCGCTCAAAAACAGTCACAACTCCACTACTTATGAGTATAGCTAGACAGGAGTCGGCCTTTAATCAATACGCACGCTCACCTGCCGATGCATTTGGACTTCTTCAATTAATTCCGGAACAAGGTAAACGTCTTTCTAGACGCTATAAGATTCCATACAATAGTTATGAAGACCTTTATAATCCAAAGATTAATATCACCTTCTCAAGCCTTCTTTTAAACGAGTTAATGAAGAGAAGAGATAATAACTTTATTGATTTTGTGGCCAGCTATAATGCTGGAGGTACACCGGTAAGACGCTGGAGAAGCCGAATTAAACTTCCAGACCTAGAGTATATTGAAGAGATCCCTTACAAAGAAACACGAAAATATGTAAAACTTGTAACGAGAAATTATCTCATATACTCACGATTACTAAGTGATGAGCCAATTACTTTGAAAGAGAACTTCTTTCGCGGTGGCTTTATTGATATGAAACGTTAGCACCTTTTGGTACTTGAAGGATAAAGTTCTTCTCTTGAAATTTCTTATTTGTGGCAATATTAGATAGTTCTAAATTAACACTTTTACCATCAGCATAGTTGATTTCAATCTTTGAAAGATTACTGAATTTCTTATCTGTCGATTTAAAAACAAGCTTTGTTTCAATTACACCAGTGTCCTTTACAGCCTTTTCTTCAAATACCAGTACACTATATTTTTCGCTGTCTTTAACCTTGTAATTCTTATTTGTTTTTAGTCCACTTTTTAAGAGATCAAAGAAGTTGGATAGCCCTTTATCACTTCCCTTATGGATAACAATCTCAGCAGGATCTCCAGGCATAAAGCCATCTCTCTTATACCAAGTTGTCTTTTCATTCGTTACATAAACAAGAGCATCAGTTCCAACTTGCTCAAGTCTAAGTTTTCCTGGGTACTGGTAATCAAAAGTCCCATTAGACTCTTTAGGCGTTCCCGTTAATTGATTTTTTACAATTTGTTTATACTTAGTAGAAAAAGACCTTGGAACGAATCCCAAGGCCATATTTGAAATAATTGTCAGTAGTAATAGTTTTTTCATTACTGTAATTGTACCGAAACTGCCTTTGAAACACCAGGCTCCTGCATTGTTACCCCGTATAGTGTATCGTTTAACTCCATTGTTTTCTTATTATGTGTAATAAGAATGAACTGTGATTCAGCACTCATTTCACGAAGAAGTTCATTAAAACGTCCTACGTTGGCATCATCAAGTGGAGCATCAACCTCATCCAGTAGACAGAATGGAGATGGCTTAACTAAGAAGATAGAGAAGATTAGTGAAACCGCAGTCATGGCCTTTTCACCACCAGACATTAGGTTAATATTTTGCATCTTCTTACCTGGAGGTTTTGCAATAATATCAACTCCACATTCTGCATCTTCAATATTTCCAACGATTTCTAGACGAGCTTCCCCTCCACCAAAGATGATTGGGAATACTTTTCTAAATCTCGTATCAACTTCTTCAAAAGCAATTTTAAATCTTTCTTTTGATTTCTCATCAATGTGATCAATCGCATTTTGAAGATCTTCTAGAGACTTTCTAAGCTCTACTTCTTGAACCTTTAAGAAGTCATAACGAAGTTTTTGTCTGTCATAATCTTCAATCGCCTGCCAATTAATCTCACCTAAGCGACCAAACTCAGACTTATAATTCTTAAGCTTATGCCCTTGGTCTTTAAGGTCTTGGCCATATTTACGAACAAACTCATAAGATTCTTTTTCAATCTCTTTTGGTCCATTCTCAGTTTCCATGAAGTACATTGTTGAAATATCATTAAGCTTTTCAAAGTCAGACTCACCATATTCAAGATAGCGACCAAGAGTCTCGCGAAGATCAACACGGTACTTCTCAAAAATATTACGTACGCACTCTTCTTCTTCATTAAGACATCTTTCAAGACGAACTTCTTTTTCAGTAATTTCCTTGTCGGCTTTATTGATATTCTTAGTGAGTTCTTTAACCTGCTCTTCTCTTTCTTGCATCGCAAGTAATAATTCAGAGAACTCATCTTTCATAATGCTTAGGACTTCATCTTTACTTGCAAGAACATCTGCCTTGTCATTATTTGAAAGTTCAAGCTCTTCAATCTCAACTTGAATCGTTTCGATTTCATTTTCAAGTTTCGTAATTAATTCAGTATTGGACTCTTTACGAAGCTTTTGCTTTTCAATTTGTTTTTCAATATCCTCTGACTGAGAACGAAGTGAATTTACACGCTGTTCAAAAGTCTTGGCCTCAACTTGTTTAGAAACATAAACCTCACGATCAGCTTCATAAACCTCATTCATCTCATTATATCCATCACGTAGATCTTGAATTCTTTCAGACATATCTGAAATTGATTCTTCTAGTGATGACTTCTCTTTATGAAATGATTCCTCTTTTTCAAGAATAGCAAGTCTAAGCTTAGACGTTTCATCCTTACGATTCTTAAGAATATCAAGTCTCGTATTTCCAGATTCCATTGAAGCAAGCTTTGACTCTAAAGCAGAGTTCTTTGCTGCATAATCTGCTCTTGCTTCACTTAGAGCAAGACGAGCATCTTCTAGTTCTTCAACTTTCGACTTTAACATCTCATTTGAAGCACTTACTTCTTCTTCAAGGTTGGCAACTTTTTCATTTAGAGAGACTAACTCGTTTTCAAGAGTTTCAATTGTATTATTTCTTTCAATCGCACTTTGACCTTGCTCTCCAGATCCTTTGATATGAAGAACTGTCGCATTACGGCGATTTCTAATTTGAATATTTCCTGCAATATCTGAGATTCCACCAAATGAGATCGAGCTCTCAAGTGAAGCAACCTTATCAACGTCAAGAGTATCAACGATGAATAAGCTTGATAAATAAGGAGTCAGTTTCGCTTTATACTCTTCAGGTAATTCAATAATATCACTTAACGTTGTTAGCTCTGCTCCTAGCTTAACCTGGAGTCTTTCACGTGCTTCAGCCGAAATGATATCTGCTGATTTATCAGCAAGTAAGATTTCAAGCGCATTCTCATCATTTTCAGACACCCAGTTTTTCAGAAGAGATAGGTCACTTTCAGAAGTAACTAAAGACTCTAAGAACTCTCCAAGAAGTGCTGTAACAGCTTTCGTGTACTTGTCATCACACTTGATAATATTTCCTAGAACAGTGTAATTTTCCGAGTCAACTTCATTTAAGAACTTCGATACACCTTCTTTTGCACCTTCTAGAGATGCGCGGATTTCTTTTAAAGAAGATAAGCGTGATTGTTTCGTAATCTGCTCTTTTGTAAGAGTTTTCAGTTCACTCTCTAGATCACGATCCTTAATAGTTAATTCATTTACTGTTTCTTTCAGGTTTGATTCTGATTCAGTTAACTCCTGCGCTAAATTCTTAGCGGCCATAACCTCGTCTCTTTCCTTGGCAAGTTCTGTTGAAACACCTGAGTATTGTTTTTCAATTGCTTCAATTTCAGTTGCAAGGTCTTGAAGAGTTGCAGCATATTCTTCAAGTTTTGAACTATTTTGAAAGGCTTGTTGTTCCATTTTAACAAGCTCTTCTTTTTTAATATTTAACTCTTCTTCAATTTCATTTATTTGAGATTGGCGATCTTCAAGTTCAGACTTTAAAGTTTCAAGTTTTTCACTTGCAGCTTCATAGTCATAATCTTCTTTTGAAGAAGTGATAACATCATTAATTTCTGTTTCAATTTCTTCTTTCTTCAGTAGTCTTTCTTCAATCTCTTGTGAAAGCTCTTCGATCTCTTTTTGCCTTTGCTCTAAATTCTCTTCCTTATCCGTTAGAGACTTGCAAAGAGCATTAAGCCTTTCTTCTGAAGCAGCTAATTTATTTGAGATCTCATTTCTTTCTTTTTGAAATTCATCAATTTTTGCAGTCTTCTCTTCTCTTTCAAAGCGCTCTTCTTCAAGAGATATCTCTAGAGAATCTTTCTGTGTACTCCAAGCCTCAAGGTTCATTCTTTTTTCAGTAAGTTCTGATGAACCATCACGAAGTTCGCGAAGATCTTCAAAAACCTTGTGTGCATTAACAGAGATTTCAGTGCGCTTAATTTTCTCTTTTAAGTTACGAGCTCTTTCAGCTTTTTCAGCTTGTTTTTGAAGAGATTTTAAATTCTTTTCAATTTCAACAGTAAGATCATTTAGACGATTTAAGTTTTGCTCTGTTGCTTCGATCTTTCTCATCGATTCTTTTTTACGAACTTTGAATTTCGTAATACCAGCAACTTCTTCAATCATTGTACGACGCTCAACCGGTTTTGCTTGAACAAGTCTGTTGATTTCACCTTGAGCAATAATTGAATAAGACTTTGCACCAGCACCAGTATCCATAAATACTTCTTGGATATCTTTGAGTCTTGCTGGCTCTCCATTGATACGATATTCCGTATCTCCATTTCTATATAACTTTCTTGTTAATTGAATCTCTGAAGGGTTTGCAACTTTTCCACCAATGTGAATATGCTTACCATCCGTATTTTCTAGGACAAGAGTTGCCTCGGCCCAAGCAGCTGGATTGTATTTAGAAGAACCAGCAAAAATAAGGTCCTTCATAGAGTTACCTCTTAGGTGTTTAGCTGATTGCTCACCCATAATCCAAAAAAGGGCATCTACGATATTTGATTTACCGCATCCATTTGGCCCAACGATACCTGTAATACCGTCGTCAAAATTAACAATTGTACGATCTTTAAAGGATTTAAAGCCCTGGATAATAAGTCTTTTCAGTTGCACTTTGATTCACTCCGTCAATGTCTACTATATTTTGTGTGTTGTGTAGGGCTTAATGTACCATTTCAAGCACCAAATCGTACACTTTTAATATTTAAGTTTCGCTAAAAGACTTACGTGTTTTTAATATCTTACAAAGCCAAAATCCTAACAAGAACTAACACGCCACTTTATATTGTACGAATTTAATACTAGGGCTTCATCATTCACTCAAAGTTGCCGATAAGAAATCCAATGAGCCAAGATCAAAAGACAGTCTATTTCACAATCGACTTTCATCTCGTTTCACGAGAAAAGCCGATGCTATATAATATCTACATCAATTCATCGACGGTAAAAGACAAGGATCACTATGTGAAAATTGTTAAGCCAGGTGAAGTACTTACTGACGCAGACGTGGAGGACTTTAAAAAGTATCAACGTATTCATGTCCTCGAGTCAGAACGAGGTCTTTACTTACAATCCCTTGCTGAAAATGATGATTTTGAATCTCTTGATAAAGTAACGGCCATTAAAGACTCAGCTGTTAAGCATCTCGATGATATCTTTAATCCAGGAAAAGAATTTAATACTGAAATTCTTGGTGAGGCCCTTGATGGTTGTCACGATTCAATGAAGGCCATGGTTGGAGTTATAAAAGACTACGATATCAATAGTCTTAAGAACCTGATCGGTGAATTATCTTTTCACGACTTCTACACTTACGATCATTCAATAAATGTTAGTATGTATAGTGTTCTCATCTATAAACAATATAGACCTAAGGCCAGTGAAGCAGATCTTGTAGCAATTGGACTCGGAGGACTTCTTCACGATTTAGGGAAAACAAAGATTTCAACTGAAATCCTCAATAAGTCTGGTGGTCTTTCTGATGAAGAATTTGCAGAAATAAAAAAACACCCAGAACTTGGTGTCGAGTTGTTTCGAGAAGCTAACCCAGATTTTCCAGGTTTAAAAAAAGAAGCAATTGAAAGAGTAATTGTTGAACACCATGAAAATATTGATGGTTCAGGCTACCCAAAGGGATTAAAAGGACCTGACCACCACATCTTTTCAAAAGTAGTTTCTGTTGCTGACTTCTTTGATGCCATCACAACAAAGCGTTCATATTCACAAGCACTTCCAATTGAAGATGCTTTAGAAATTATGAAAAAAACAGTTGGAAAGAAGATCGATGCTGAAATTTTTGATTTCTTTGTTAAAAAAGTTTCAAAAGTAATCTTAACTGGAAAGACAATGATAGAACTTCCAGAAGACTTCAACACTGAAATTGCCCACGCTGAACTTCCAGTACAAAAAGTACAACCAAAGAAGCTTGGTGAGAATTTCACAAAAGCACCAGATAATCCTAATAAGATTGAAAAATAAGTTAAATTTATGGGATTTGAAAAATGGTCGGAGTAGCAGGATTTGAACCTGCGACCCCTTGCTCCCAAAGCAAGTGCGCTACCAAACTGCGCTATACTCCGACATTGAAAAATTGGGTGTGATTGTTATAAGTGATCTAAACCTTTTTGGCAACCCAGAACTTAAACTTATTTAAAGTTCCTTAAAAAATTTCACAGCACTCTCAACGGCCTTCGCTCGATGAGAATTTGCATTCTTCCACTCTTCTAATTCAGCTACGGTCTTATTGGGAAAGGCTTTAGGGCAGAATACGGGATCGTAACCAAAGCCACCATCTCCCACATAACTATCTGAAATCTCACCTTCCATGCGCCCCTCAAAAAAATATATTTCCTCAGGTGAAATATAGAAACACAGAACACAAGTAAAGAAAGCTTCACGTTTTTCTTTGTCTAAAAGCTTCTCTAAAAGAAGCTCAGCTCTTTGTTTATCTGTTAAACCTTCTCCCCCAAAACGAGCAGAGAAAATTCCCAACTCATCAGGTAATGCCTCTACATTAATTCCGGAGTCATCTGCAAGAACAGGCTTTTTAAATTCTTCATAATATGCCTGTGCTTTTTTTAAGGCATTTTCTTGATAGGTTGTTCCATCTTCAACCACTTCTAATTTAGTTGGTGCTGCCTTTACGGTAACGTTACTATCTTTAAAAAGAATACCAAACTCTTCGGCCTTGTGGGCATTACCAGATGCAAGAATAAAGTTCATTACTGTCCTAAAGTTTCTTTTTGTTTTGCAAATACAATTTTTAATGACTCTGTTGCACAATCCATAAGAGCATCCATTTGTTCTCTTGAAAATGCCTGGCCTTCGGCCGTTCCTTGAACTTCAATAAACTTTCCAGACTCAGTCATAACAATATTCATATCTGTGTCACAACTTGAATCTTCTTCATAATTTAAATCAGCAATAATCTTACCTTCTTTATTAATTCCACAACTAATTGCGGCCAATGGTTCAATAATTGGACTTTCTTTTAAGTCACCACTTGCAAGTAATGATTGAATTGCCAATTCAAGAGCAATAAAAGAGCCAGAGATAGAAGTTGTTCTTGTACCACCATCTGCAACCATTACGTCACAATCTAGCGTAATCATTCGCTCACCAAGCTTTTCAAGATCAACGACGGCCCTTAAGCTTCGTCCAATTAACCTTTGAATTTCCTGAGTTCGTCCTCCAATTTTAGAGCGTTCACGTCTTGAGCGAGTATGAGTTGAACTTGGAAGCATTGAATATTCGGCCGTCACCCAACCTTTTCCACTGCCTTTCATCCACCTTGGAACATTATCTTCAATTGAAGCTGTAATATGAACTTTTGTGTTACCAAATTCAGCTAGTACAGAACCGGCTGCATAAGGGTTAATATTAATAGAAAAGTTAACTTCTCTTGGAGTAGAACGTTCGATTAGTGACATATTGAATACCTCTGATTTTATTAGTATTCTTCGATAATAACATAATGAGAAAGCCTATGAAACACTTACACTTTAAAGAACTTCCCTCTACCCAACTTAAAGCTATTGAATTAATTGAAGAACACAATTCAATTCTAATTAGCGCACAGAAGCAAACACAAGGAAGAGGTAGAAGAGATAATAATTGGGAAGATCTCGAAAATAGTCTAGCTTTCTCATTTAATATTAGCCCTACAGGTAAGCCTACTCTTCTGGCACTAGAAATTGCGATTACTCTTGCGAAGTATTTTGATGAAGATAATTTAAGTCTCAAATGGCCTAACGATATTTACAATGAAAAAGGAAAGAAGGTCATTGGAATCCTCGTAAATAAAGAGGGAGATGATTACATTATTGGTATTGGAATAAATTATGGCCCAGTTACGAAGTCCACTCATAATAACTATGGACAGCTAAAATCAGGTCACTTACTTAACGAAGAAGAGTACAAGACTCTACCGGAGCAAATTTATAAGTATATCTGTGAGAATCGATTAAACGATCATGACATTATCTCAAAATGGAGTCGATTAAGCTTTCATATCAATCAAAAATGTAAAGTTATTGATGGTGATGAGATTATCACTGGCACATTTGAAGGCATTGGTGAATATGGTGAAGCATTGATTAAAAACGGAGATAAAATAGAGAAAGCCTATACAGGCTCTCTCTTATTGGATTAGTTTTATTCTGAAATTGAAGTAAGAACTTTTTTTGAGATTGTCTTAAGTTCTTTTTTAATTAGGTTCTCTGCAAGATCTGGAACAATTTCCCAAATAATCTTCTCTAGGTTTTGTTCGCAATATTCTTTTGCATATTTTTCAATGATAGGTGCGACGTCAGCTCTTAATGAAGCTTTTAAGTCTTCCATATCAACACTTGGTGCCTGCTTTGATGCACCTTTATTAACAAGAGCTGTTGTTGTGCGCTCAAAAGAGAAATTATCATTCATTTCACTAGCATTAGAAACATCAATTTCGTGCTCATCTTCTTCTGGTGATGAAAATGCTTGAGAAACTTCTTCATCAACATCCCAAAGATTCTCATCTGCGATCTCTTGTGGGAAGTCATCTGATTCATCTGTAGCATCTTCTTCAGCAGAAAGTTCTTCACTAGTATATTGAGATCGTGGCTCCTCAATAATAGGCTCTTCTTGAGGAAAGTCATCATCAAGCTCGTCATCAAGACTTCCAAAATAATTACTAACATCTAAAACTGTCGAAGCCGCCTCTTGATTTATATCTGGTGCTTCATTCTCAGAACTAATTTCTTGCCCTTCAATAACAGGAGGCAGAGAATCAAAATCACCTGTTACATCGCTACCTTTTAAATTTGTTGGATCAAAGCCCCAACCGTCTAACTCAGAGCTTAAATCTGAAGGATCGATCGTTTCTTCATTTTCTAGAGAATCAATATCTTGCTTATCATCGAGGTGAAACTCACCTGTCTGATCTTCTTCTTCAAATTCACCTTGAGTCGTATCGACACCCCAACCAGAGAAGTTATCATCCTCAGAGTCTTCCTGAGGAAACTCTTCGCTATCTTCAATTGGCTGTTCATCAGAAACACCATTTTCAATTAAGTCATTACATAAATTGATAAACTTTTCAGTTTCGAAAGGCTTTACAACTTTATCTGAATATCCGCTACTACGTAGCTTCTCTTCATCAATGATATCAAATGTCCCTAGCATTGCGAGAATAGGAGTTTGTGAAAACCTCTCTCGAACTTTTCGACCAAGGCCATAACCGTCATCAGCAAGACCAAAGTCTAATAAAATCAAATCAAAGTCTTCACTTTGGTTGAAAATATCCTCTTCATCCAATACAGGAGTAAGCTCAAAGTCTTGGCTTGCAAATGTAATTTTGATTACTTTTTGAATCGTCTGACTATCGTCAGCAACTAATACCTTTCTACTCATATAAAACCTCAATATATTGTTACGCAAAAAATCCAGCTAAGCAAGTATTGAGTTTTACTAGGATTATTTAATTATATTATAAAATTGAGAAAATAATGGCCGACTGATTGTCTAAATTACCTTTTCGATTAGCAAAATTAAAAAGGCCGTCGATTTGAGTCACTTCATCAGGGCCCAATTCTTGAACAACACGTTTTATATCATTTAATGAAAGGCTTCCATAAACCCCATCCGATAGAAGAATTACTTTATCATGTGGCATTACATTTACTTCCCATATTTTTGGAGAAATCTCTTCATAGAGCCCCAATGCAACAAGAGGAAATGTACTTTTATGATGAGTATTATCTGAAGTTGATATTTGAGTTGGTGAATCTGGTGCGCTGATTTGTGATAAAGCACCGTCTCGATATAAAAGTGCAACGCAATTGCCACATGAAACAACAGATAGAATATTTTCCGATAACATTGTTAATGCAACCGAAACACCACCTTTATCCTTCATCTCTTTCTTCTTATTAATGGCCATTAAGTTTTTATGAGCAATCATCATGGCATTCACTAATGCATTAGTCTCTAAAACATATTGAGGTGAATAAAAATAAGGCATCGTTGCATTTGGATCACCTGATAACTTTGTAAAATAGTTTTCAATCGATTTAGTCACTGATTCGAGGTTTAAATCAGAAATCCCACTTCCACCAAAGCCATCAAAAACACCAAATATTTTCTGCTTTAAATTAATATAGGTACTATCTTCATTTAGATTTAAATATGGCCCTTGATGTGTGCGAGCAAAAAAGCTTTCAAGTTCTCTCATAAGTTTTTTAACCTTTTAGAGGCTTTGATATAATACTCATTATCTACAGGTGAGATTTGTTGAACTTCCTGAAACTTCTCTCTAGCCTCTTCAAAAGCACCTAGTGATTCAGAGACAAGACCCTGTCGATAAACTTTGCGGGCACGTTCAGTAAGTATCTCATTAATATCATCAAGCTCATTTTGAGCATCAATCTCATTTGGGTTGTATTGCAGAACTTCTTTAAAGACTTCATAAGAAGCTTTTAAGTCCTCAGCTTCTTTTAAGGATCTTGCTTTACCCAATAAAGGTCCAGTAATATTTTTCAAATTTTGTCGTGATTTCTTTAACATATCGACTGCCTTCTTCATTAAATCTTCGTCGATATTTTTTTCACTTATAAACAATTCAAGTGCATTCACAGCTTTAAACCACTCTTCTTGTAAGAATAATTTCTCACCTGGCCTTAATGCGTCGACCATTCTTTGTCTTTCTGCCTTCTTTTGGGCCTCTTCTAATTCTTTTCGATTCTTCTCTTTTACATATGCATTTATTTCTAACTCTAAATTTGCAACATCATAATTATCTGGATCAAGCTCCTTAATTTGCTGAAAGAGTCCTCTTGCTAAAGTGACGTTCTTTTCTTTTACAGCTGCTTGAGCTTTTTCTAACAATTTATCAACTTTGGCCTTTATAAGTTGTCTTTTTTCTTCGGCCCTTCTTTCTTGCTCAGCTTTTTCAAGCTCTGCATATTTATCTTTTGCTAACTGATAGAAAGTCTGCGCCTGCTTATAGTCTTTTGTGATTAAGAAAAGTTTTTCAAATTCTGTAATTGCTCGTACAACATTTCCTTCGTTAGCGTAGCGAGTGGCAAGTTGGTATAAAGCTTCTGCTTTTTCTTGTTGTTCTTTAGTTAGTCTCTTATCGACAGATGTAACAACTGCTTTCTTTTTTTGCTCTTGAGCTTGCTTATCCTTAGCACTCTTTTTCTGTTGAGGCTCACTATCAGGAAATAAAAACATATAAACCCCTAACAATACGACAGTATAAATTAGAACTTTTTTACGTTTTTCCGGATCTTTTAGTATTTTTTTGATGATTGATTTTTCTTCGGTATCATCAGGCATATCAGATAATTCAAGATCACCTAAATCGTCATCATCTGAAACTTCTACAACTTCCTCGATTTCGATTTCCTGATTATCTTCAACTGGCATCAGCATATCCTGCTGACTTTTAATGAAGTCACTTGCAATTTTTACAGTGAACGTCGTTGAACCAATAATAAATTCATCACCATTGGTGATTTCTTTTTGATTTATCCTCTTTCCATTAAGAATTGTACCGTTAGCAGATTGTAAATCTTCAAGAACACAAGTAATTCTATTCTTACGTATAACTGCGTGTACTGATGAAACCTCAGGGTCACTTAAGACAATTTGACATTTATTTGGGTCTCTTCCAATAAATGTTTCAGCTTGGTCGAGATTAAAGTGATCGTAAGGAACATCCTCACCAAATAACTCTAATATAAAATTTGCAAACCCACTAAATACTTGTGTCTTATCACCAGCATCATCATCTAGTGTGTCGATATCGTAATTTTGATCACCATACTCATCATTATATTCTTCTGAATAACCATCATCCTGAAAGTCACCAAATCCTTCTTCTTGATTTCCATCCATCTGAAAATCGTCAGAAGGTGCATCACTTTCAAAAGAGTCATTAAAGTCATCTTGAACTTGTTCCTGAAAGTCTTCTTGAACTGGCCCTTCATCGTTTAAGTCAAACTCTTGCGTTTGGGCATCATCCTCAATTTCTCCATTTTCAGGGTTATCCATAACAGAAGTTTCATCTTCTTCTTCCACAATTGGAATATCCACTTCGTCATCAAGTTCTGCTGGAGTGTCATTTACGTCTTGATGATCGTGCGACTCTGCAACATCATTTACAACATTGGCCTCTAATTCTGTGAATGTTATTCGATAATCATTACAAACAATAAAATAATTACTCTTAACTTCAACTTCAGAGTCAAACATAGGAGTGTTATTTAGCAATATCGTATCGTAATCCGATAGTTTTTTAATAGTCCAAGAAACACCATTATAATTCAAACTGGCCAATTGACGTGAAACTTGTGGATCTTCAAGTTTTACCTGAGCATCATCAGATCTTCCGATTAAAAAAGACGCACTTTGGCCTAAGATTACTTGGTCAGTAAACTCGTAGTTATTTAAAATTGTTCCATTTTTAGAAACAGTAATTATCACTCTTTTTCATCCCAAGTTTTTCGGCCATATCTTCAACGTTCTTTTTGGCCTCAATAAAACGCTCATCTGTTTTATATTCAATTAATAATTTATAAATTGCACAATAGGTCCCTAAGGCCCTTGAATATTTAAGTGAATCTTTGTTCTTAGTTGCTTGATCAAACATATCTTTAATCTTTTCATCAAGTCTTTGTTTAGCAATATTCAAGTGATATGCAGCTTCACCATCATTTGGATCCAAGGTTAAGGCAAGATTAAACTCTTGCATGGCCCTAAAATAGTTTCCTTCTCGCGCCTCACGTCTTCCACGATGGATATAGGCCTCTACTTTTTCTTTTACCTCTAAGTCTTCTTTATATTGAATCCCTGTATTTTTATTGCTCGACTCAATTACGGTACTTCCTGTTTTATTTGATTTTGCTTTCTTTACCTGTTCAGTATCCCCATCCATAAAGAAAAAGATCAACATAATTGCAGCTAGGCCATATATAAGCTTTTTTCTTTTTGCTTCTTTACTATCAACTTTCTTCTTTTTTGGCTTAGTCTTTTTTACCTCTTCCTCTTCTTCCTCGTCTTCTTCATCCTCATCTTCGAACTCAACTAATGCTTTTTCTTCTTTAACCTCTAGGAAAGAGTATTTAAATACAGTTGAACCAATAATAATTTTATCGCCAGACTTTAACTTATGTTGAGTAACCTTAAGATCATTTACCATAACCCCGTTCTGTGACTTTAAATCAGTTAACGTGTATTCATTATTAACTCGAGTCAATTCAACATGCTCTCGTGAGGCCTGTGTATCTAGTACTTGAACATCATTTGAACTCAGACGGCCAAGCACAACGCGCTTACCATTAAGGTAATAACAAATTCCCTTATTCTTTCCTGTCATGCAGATAATACGGTGGTATTTCCCAGCACTTTCAGGAGCAGATAAATTTTTTGTCATCCTTATAGCAGCGACCATTCTTTATTAATCCTCTTTAATTAGTGTAACATAGAACGCTTTTGCATAATTATCTCGTCCTATCAAACTCGTTACATAAATATTATAGTAGTGCCCTGATAGCTCATATTCACCTTTTTGAGATGTTCCACCATTATCTGCAGATGCATCACAAAGCTCTATAATTGTAGCTGCAAAGCCTTTTTCTCTGGCAACATCCAATAGACTCATCCCTTCTGATGAGCTTCCTCGAATAGCTGTAATATCTTCTGCCAGCGTATTTATATGTGCCAAGTTTTTTTGCGAATCTAATACAATAACAGCGCCATGTGCTCCTTGCATAAATTCATATAAATTTGCGACATAAGTCTCATCACTCTCTAGTTCATCAAAGCTCATGTCATCATCAGTTTTTTGTAGTTCTCTAATTCGTTGTATCATTGAATTAATTGAAGATCGTAATGGATCAATCTCTTCCCATAAATAACTACTTTCGATACTCTTTCTCGTACCACGTAGAGCCTCTTCAATTTGAAATCTCATTTCATCAAAATGACGAATCGTCATATAGTAGACAATTGCAAAAAATACGATTGAAGCAATAAATGATGTAATTAGAGCTTCAAGATATGCCACTCGGCTTTTTGATGCTTCATCAGCAATTGATGATGGTTTAAATCGAATCGCAATAACACCAACGACATCAAGCATACCGGTTTTAACGTTTGTCGCTTTGATTTTCTGACCAATTCCAATTTCACCATTTGCAAGTCTTCTAACGATTGGTAGATCACCATCATTCTTCTTTGTTCTCTCGGCCCATTCTCTAACCTGTACGGAGAATGAGTCATCGATGTACATATTAAGTTTTGTTAAAGGCCTAACGATTCGTCCATCAATATCAAAAAGATCATAAGAGACAACACCGTTATTACCTTGCTCCATAAACTTCGTATCAACACGATCCAGGTCTTTTCTCGCCAAAGCTCCACGATTTAATCTTTTGATTTCATCGGCATAATGAGCACCACGCTTTGCAACTTCCATTAGAAGTAGACTTTGTGATGTTTTCATTACTGGGAAGATTGTTAAAGTAACTGTAACAAGAACAAAAAGAGCCAGTAAAATACCTGTGAGAACACGCCATTCATATTCTTCATTAATTCCATGAACAACAGGCATTAAACGATATTTAAATAACCAAATAACCTTTCCAAAAATATTTTCAGGCATTTCACCACCTGAAATATATGTTGGTTCATCATCTTCTTCGTGTGTTTCTACACGCTTTTTAATTATCTTTTTCTTTTCTTTAACATAGACAACTTGAAGGATTGAATCTGGAAGAGCGATCTTATCCCCATTTTTTACAGTTGCTCGCTTAATTGCCTTCCCATTGATGAAAGTACCATTTGAACTTCCCAAGTCTTTAACAAAGGCAACATCTTGAGTTACTGTTACTGAAAGGTGCTTTTTAGAGACACCATTAACAGGGAAGTGTACATCACACTCTTCACTTCTTCCTAGAGTGTTTTCACCTTCTTCTAACTTATATTCTGTACCACGTAGCTTTCCTGCTACTACAACTAACTTGTACATATATCTAAATGATCCCCTTCTTTTACTTCTAATGGAAGTTGTCCATTGGCCAGTTCAAGAACTCTACTTGCCTTAAAAACAATTTGTGTATGTCTCCAAGGTTTTAAACCTCTATATATTTTTATAATTTCATTTTTTCGATTAAAGAAAACAACATCAATTTTATAATTCATGAAGCAGGTATGGATTGCGTTTGTTCCGTAGAAAACCATTCCATCAAATCCATCCATACGATCTGAGAACATTAATCCTTTTAATTTTTTAAAGAATGAATCTGCAACGATTGCATTGTTACAAATTTGATACTGGCCACAGGTAATCTTCATTAATTACCTCCAACAAGATCTACGATTAAAGGAGCAAAGATCATTAAAAGAACAGAAGGAACAATAAATGCCATCATTGGAAATAGAATTTTTGTTGCTGCAGTAGCACCTTCTTTTTCAATTTGTGCTGATTTCTTTTGTCTAATCTCAACGGATAGTGCTTTAAGGATAGGTCCGATTGATGCACCAACAGAATCAGCAGCAATCAAAGTAGCACAAAATGAAGATATTTGAATGAGGTCTACACGCCAGGCCATATTCCTTAGGGCCTCTGCTCGACTCGCACCAATTTTAGTTTCCTTTAAAAATATTTCAAACTCTTGTGTTAATGGGCCCGGCTTTGCTTTATCTACAACTTTTGTCATGGCAGCGACGAAATCAAGTCCTGCTTCAACTGACAGGGCCAACATATCAACGGAAAAAGGCATCCCTGAAATAATGTCTTTTTGTCTTTGATCAATCTTTCCCTTGATCCAGATATCTGGATATACAAAACCAACTGCTGCAACAACCGGAATTAACGAAAGCTGCCAATCAGCATCCATAAACTCTCTAACCCCTAGAAATACAATTGGGAATCCTATAATTAGGAAAAGCTTAAATGCATAAAAATCTTCAGTTGTAAGAACTTCAGTTAAACCAGCACTTGCTAGCTTCCTACGATATTTTTCTTTTATCTTCTTTTTGTTCTTCATTGAAGAAACAATGGGAGAAATGTAGCGTTTAAAAAATGGCCTTGAATATTGTAGAACAATACCGTGTTTTTTAAATTCATCCTGTTTCTTCGAATCACCTTCTTCAAGCTTTTGTGCCGCCTGGAAAGAGTCATTATCTTGAAACATCATTTGGGTAACAATGTAGACAGCAATCCCAATGAGAATGATAGAAGACCACATAAGAAGTTGTGAACTCTTAAACAGTTCAGCACCTTGAAGATAATCACACGCATTACGCTCACCATTTTGACATGCCTGTTGTATTATCTTTTTCCCTTCTTTAGGATAATTGATTCCATCTTGTTTAAAGTTTTTTCCAGTAAAGTTTTGATAAAGAAGACCTAATTCAAAACAACTTGCTTGCGCGCCTTTATCACAAGACTCTTTAAGAAGAGCAGCAAAGTCTCGTTGCGAGTAATCACTATATGTTTGGGCACTGACATCAAAAGATGTAAATGTCGTAACCACATAGAAAATAAGTAAAGTTATGAGACCTTTAGTCATAACATAAGAATATCAAAAATAATTGATTTCAAGCAGTTAGAGGCAATTATGGCCAGTTGAGTTAGGCCGAGAAAAACTATGCCTGACTAACCTGCTCAACGAGATTTTGATTCTCCGCTGTTCCTACCTGACCTGCGACATCAGGAATATAAATAGGAGAATAATTTGAAAGATACTTCTTCTTAAGTTCAAGAATTCGTTCATATCGACTCGAAACTTCCTGCGGAGTAAATTCTCCACTATTAACGGCATCCTTCACATACTCATATGCACTACGACAAGCTTCAAATGAACGATATTCAATAAGATCAGCCCCGGCCTTAAGTGCTTTTAGAGCAGCTTCACCAAGAGAGAGATCTTCAGAAATGGCCTTCATTTCCATATCATCGGTAATGATCACTTTTTTGAATTTAAGTTCTTCTCTAATAAGCTCATAGGCCTTAGGAGAAAATGTACATATATTTTCCTGATCAATTGAATCAACTTTAAGGTGCGCCATCATTACCATGTCAACTCTTGCTTTTACCGCTTTAACAAATGGTATAAATTCTTGCTCTCTTAATTGATCCAGTGATTTATTTACTATAGGAAGTTTAAAATGCGAATCCTCTAGAGTATCACCATGTCCGGGGAAATGTTTTGCACAAGACATAATTCCAGAAGTCTGCTGTCCCCTAATCATTGCAGAAATATACTTACTAACATCATCAGCATTCTTACCAAATGCACGATCACCAATGACACTATTTTTAGGATTTGTAAAAATATCACAAACAGGCCCTAAATTGAGGTTTACACCACAACTTAATAATTCATTAGACATTAATTGAGAGATTTCAAAACAAAGCTTTGGAGACTCTTTCTTAGTAACATCTAACATAGAAGGGATTTTAGTAAATCCTTCTTTAAAGCGTTGAACACGACCACCCTCATGATCAGTAGCGATAAAAAGAGGATAGTTATCACGTAGTGATTGAATATTATTAACAAGCTCAGCTAATTGTGCAGGAGATTCATAGTTATGTGAAAAAAGAATAACACCACCGATATTTTCTTTTTGAATAAACTGTTCTTCTTCAGCACTAAGCTGCTTACCTGAAATACCAGTTATAAATAATTGACCTAAATCTTTATTCATGTGCGTTTGCCTTTTTTAGTTCTTAAGCTTTGGATCTAAGTAATCTCTTAGACCATCACTAAATAGGTTTAATGAAATTATTAAACCAGTCATTAGTAAACTTGTAACAATAACAACGTGAGGCGCTTCAAGTAGTACAAGTTTGGCCATTGCCAAAATTGCTCCCCAAGAATACTCGCTAGCACCCAAGCCTAGAAAACCTAAACTTGCTTCACTTATTATAACCCCACTTATCCCTAAGACAAAGTGTATCGAAATTACAGGTATAATACTTGGTAAAATTGACTTATAAAATAAACGAAATTCACCTACACCAATTGCACGTGCACTTTCTACATAACCTAAATTAAGAACTCTCATCGTTTCACCACGGGCGATTCGCGCATAGCCTGGCCAAGACGTAAATATTAAACATAGCACTAATCCTGAGAAAGATTGTCCAGAAAAAGACATTACAAGAATTGCTAGCAGAATACTTGGGAAAATGAAAATTAAGTTAGTTAACATATCCATTATTTCAGAAATAAACTTTATTCTAATTGCAGAAAGATAACCAATTACAATTCCAATAACGCAAGAGCTGATACTAATCAGTAAAGAGATACCAACTGTATATATCAGGCCAACACTTAATACTTTAAATAAGCTTCGACCATTAATATCAGTACCTAAAATATAGTCATGACTAAAAGGAGAAAATAACTCGTGTGAGATAATACTTTCAGGAATATAACTTCCACCATGAGTCATTAACCAACCAAAGGCCCAAAGAATATATAAAGATAAAATTGCACCACCAATTATCATTTCTTTATTAATTCTTCTTGTATGCTTTTTAGAACTCATTATGCAATCCTCGGATCAAGCTTCTCATTCACATAATCAACCATTACGTATACAAGCATATAAATTACAGTTGAATAAGCAATGACTCCTTGGACAAGCGGATAATCGCGATTATTTATTGCTTCAAATAGTAATGAGCCAAGTCCTGGAATATCAAAAATTGTTTCCGTGATTACTGTTCCCGCTAAAACGACTGACAACTGGATTGCTACAACATTTAAAATTGTTGGCATACATATCTTTATTAAGCGATAAATCACGGCCCTACTTGAAAGACCTTTTGCGTTTAATACTAGAACCCATAATTGAGACTCTTCTTCGAGATACTTATTTCGCATTACTCTTACAATAACTGATGATAGTGGAAGAACGAGTGTTACAACAGGAATTACCATATGTTTGTAAGACAACCATTGTGATACTGGAAAGATTCCAAGCCAAATTGAGAATACTAATACCAACATTGGTGCTAAAGAAAATATAGGAAATGAAAGTAAAGTTAGAGTTAAAACTCTTATTGAGGTATCTGGAAGTTTTGATTTTTTCACAGCTGCAACAACACCAACAATTACTCCAATAGGTGTCGCTAGAATAATTGATATTAGTGCAAGAACAAGTGTTGGGGATAAGTGTTCTTGAATTAAATTAACAACAGGCTTTTTCTTAACATAAGACTTACCCAAATCGAAAGTAAGAATTCCTTCAGCGAAGTCTACATATTGTGCAGGAATACTTTTATCTAAACCAAAGTCAGCTCTTACCTTTTGGACTTCTTCGACTTTAGCCTCAGGCCCCAAAAGTCTTTCGACAGGATCACCCGGTGTTAATCTAAGTGCAAAAAAGATTGTTGTAATGGCAAAAAATAATGTCAGTAATGACTTTAAAAATAATTTCATTCAATAATCTCTTTTGTTAATCCCTGCGCTGCCCAGTAATGGCCAACAAGGTTTAGATTCTTATTCAAGGTATAAACAATTGATTGTCCTCCCACCGAAAGAAGGAATCGATAATTGCCTTTCTTATCAAAACTATCAAAAGTTAAAACAGCTTTAGAAACAATTTCTTTAGGCATATTGATATATTGTTCTTGAAAGTATGGGTAGCTTTCCCAAAGGACATGAAAAGACATATCACCATTTCTTTTCTCAATTGCTTTACTTATAAAGCCAGAGATCTTCGCACATTCAATTAAGTTTGAATAAAAGCATAGAGCTTTTATATCATCTGTAAATTTATATCTCTTTTGACCAAGCCACTTATATTCTGGAGAATTTAAATTATAAACAATCTCTCTTCTTCTCCAGTCCACCTTACCTCTTACAGTATAAGTATCCTTATTTAAATAATATGTTGATTCGTATTCAAAAGGTGCCAAGAACTCAACCTTGGGCATGATTTCTCTTTTCTTAGAAATTGTTATAGTTTTTTCAAATGCATTATTCTCATTATGCATTGATACAACTTCAATTTTTTTGATAAAACTATTGTTTTTTCCAAAGCCTGTCCTAGTCTTAACTAGATACTCACCACTTACTTCGACTTGTTTAAAACGAATCTCAGCAGGTTTAAGTTCAACGCTTTTTTCTGAGCTCATAAGTGAGCAAGACGTAATAAAGAATAAGTTTATAAGGACTAGAAGTCGTAACATGGACTACTCCTGAGACTGTTGATTTATATACTTATTAAATTCCTCATCAAGTGAAGTTAAAATAATAGACTTATCATCTAACTCATCTAGGTAATTCTTTAAGTCCTCACCTGCTTCAAAGTGAACACCAATTTTTTTCATAGGAATATTATCGAGTCTAAAATTCACATAGTCGATATCATAAACCTTTTGAATATTTTTAATATCAAATGACTTTTTCTCTAATACTAAAGTACCAATAGAGAATCGCTTATTTTCGTAGTTTTTAAAATCTTGCAATGACATTACAAATGAAGCACCAGAATTTGAGACATCAACCAATTTTGCTCCCCTAAACTCTGGGAAGTCATCTAAACTACTCGAGAAGTCTTTAATAAAAGATTCTTCTTTATTCTTTGCCTTATTGAAGTGAAGGATATTATCTGGCCCTTCGTTTTGAACCTCTTCATCGATGACATCAAAGTATAAATATGAGGAAGTCATATAAGAAACATTAAATCTCATATCTTCTCTTCTCTCGCTTCGGTAAACCTTACCTTTTAAAGTAATTCGATCAGAGTCTATCTCTCCTTTGAAGAAATAGCTCATTTGTCGAAGCGTAAAGGTCGCCATCACTTCCCCTTGAATATGGACGCCTTCTTCAACGGTAAGAATATTACCATCAATTCCATTAATTAGAACAGAAGAGACCTGTTGTGAATTGGTCCAGATTTTCAGTTTATTTTTTGTGGCAACAAGCTCTCTGATTTTTAAATTAATATCAGAGAGCTCTAATTCGATGAATAGTTTTTCAGAATTCAAAATATAACCTATGCCTAATTAAGAAAGAGTCGCAACTTGCTTAAGCAGGTCAATTGACTCAAGTGCCTTACCACATCCACGAACTACACATGTAAGAGGATCTTCAGCAAGAGCAACAGGTAGTCCTGTTCTTTCTTTAATAAGTACATCTAGGTTAGCAAGAAGTGATCCACCACCAGCTAGGATGATTCCGTTATCAACGATATCAGCTGCAAGCTCAGGAGGTGTTTTCTCTAATGAAGTTTTAATTGCTTCAACAACTTCAGCAATAGGATCAGAAAGTGCATCTCTAATCTCATCCGAAGTTACCTCAATAATTTTCGGAGCTCCAGCGACAAGGTCACGCCCCTTAACTTCATATGTTCTTACTTCATCATCAAAAGGATATGCATTACCAATCGACATTTTGATTTGCTCTGCAGTTCTTTCACCAATTAATAATGAATACTTTTTCTTAATGTATGAAGCAATTGCCTCATCAAATTTATCACCTGCTACTCTTTCTGATTGTGAGTAAACAATCCCACCTAAAGAGATAACGGCAACTTCAGTAGTACCACCACCGATATCAACAATCATATTCCCTGATGGTTCAGTAATTGGAAGTCCTGCACCAATTGCGGCTGCCATCGGCTCTTCAATAAGATAAACTTCTCTTGCACCAGCCTGCTCAGCTGATTCCTTTACTGCGCGTTTTTCAACTTGAGTAATACCAAATGGAATACAAATGATAATTCTAGGTTTTACTAACTTAGAACCTGATAGTGATTTTTGGATGAAATACTTAAGCATGGCACCTGTTACTTCAAAGTCAGCAATAACACCGTCTCTCATTGGACGGATCGCTTGAATTGAACCAGGTGTACGACCAAGCATTTGCTTTGCTTCTGCACCGACAGCAAGAACTTTTGATCCAGTTCCCTTATATCCTTGGTGAACAGCAACAACTGAAGGTTCATTAACAATGATCCCTCTATCTTTTGCGTAAACTAGAATGTTTGCAGTCCCTAAATCAATTGCTAAATCGTTTGAGAAGAAATTAAAAAATTGCTTTAACATTTCATATTCCTTTATAAAATTTTACCAATGATAATGTCTGATATTCTCACCGCGCTCAGCAATGTCTGCCATAGCTTCGATCCCTAATTCAATGTGAATATCTGTATACTTTCTGAAGACTGATTTAGCAGACTTCTTCGTTTTAATACCATCTTTAGTCATTGGACAATCGGAGATTAAAAGTAGTGCTCCAATATTTACCTTACTAACAAAACAAGAAACAAAAAGTGCCGCTGTTTCCATTTCAACTGCTAAAACTCTTTGCTCGATTAATCGTTCTTTGAAGCGATCATCAAACTCCCAAAAACGGTAATCTGTAGAGTGGATCGTTCCAGTACGGTAATCGTGTCCATGTTCTAATAATATTTGAGAAACAAATTTTTGTACTTTAAATGTTGGAAGGGCAGGAACTTCCCTAGGAAGAAAGTGCTCAGTAACACCTTCTGCTCGAATCGAGGCAATAGGTAGAACAAAGTCACCAACTTTAAGTGATGGGTGCACTGAACCAGCTAATCCTAAAAACAGAACGGCCTTCGGTTGAATTACTGAAATTAATTCACCAATTAATGCGGCCATTGCAGCACCAACACCAAACTCAATAATTGTTACTTTGGCTTTCTTTGAACTCGATGCCTTAAATGCAGAACCCTGCGTATAAATATGATCATCTAATAGTGCATTAAATCTTTCTACGTAGTAGTGAAAGTTCGTAAGAATAATCTGTTGCTGAAAATCACCAAAATCATGGCCCGTATAACGCTCGAGCATATCAATTGCAATCTTACGCTTGTCTTCATTCCAATGAATTCTTCTGGCACGAAGGGCAGCCTTCTTCATCTCTAGGTTTGCACCTAAATCTGTAGTATCCCTTTTTGACTTTATTGATAGTTCATCTACAAATGCAGACGATAAACTAGGCTTACTACTCTTAGTAGAAGTTTTCTTACGTGAAGTTTTTTTCTTTACAACTTTTTTCTTAGTTGCTTTTTTAGCGGCTTTTTTGCCAACTTTTTTCTTAGAAGTAGCAGTCGCTTTCTTCTTTGAAGCTGTTTTTTTCTTTGCAGCGCACATTCCATTACACCTTTTAATAGCAATCCATTTGCTTATATTATGTAAAATGTACCATTTAGGTCGTTTTATTGACAACTAATAAAAACATTTAGGGACAAAGCTCCCCTTCAAATCAGTGAAAATGGTACTTAGTACTTGTCAAAATCATTATTTTTAACTAGTATAACTGAACTATTTTCTAACACTACGCAAAAGGAAAAATTATGGGTGCAGGTAGAAAGAAGACTATTGCAAAGATGAGTAAGAAAAGAGCTCAACTTAAGAAAAAAGCTAGAATCTTACGTAGAATCAACGCTGCTAAAGCAAAGAAGTAATATAACTGACGCCCAAGGCGTCAGTTTCCTACTTCTTATTTATTCCCCAATCGATTTTTCAGTAGTGAAGTTCACTTTATTTAGCCTTCCTCTATAAAGGCTCATTAAACTCATTTCTTTCATCCAAACATCATCTTGTAGACGCCAAGACCCAGTAATACCAGCAACTTTTTGTGCATTCATAACTGTAGACTCTAATTCGTCTCGACTATTAAATTCACCTAAAGATAGAATATTTGCCGCTAAAGACATACTTTCAAAACCGAGAATTTCAACAACGCCTGGCCTTTGGTCATAACGTCTTTGAAAGCTTGAAACAAAAGCTGAATCTGTTTTTGGTACCTCAGAGTCAACAAATAGTAACTTTCCAAGTTTAGAAGCTTCACGAGAGATACGACGAGAACGCCAATTCGGACCACCAACAAGAGTTACATTGAAAGCATCATAGTAATTAAATGACGGTATCAACTGAAGAGCATCGTTAGGTGCTGCAGGTAAAAGAACCCAGTCAAAGTCAACAATTGGCCCAAGTGTTTGGACACGTCTAATTGTTGTATTCCCCTCAAGCTTATGTACTTCTTTTAGAAGATCATATTCTTCCTGTCTTTCACGAGTAAAGTATAGGCCTAAGATCTTTGCTACAGTGGAGCGATGATCTGTTTGATTGTGATCAAAAGATTGAATACTTACAATTTCAGCTCCTGACTTCTCGGCCATCTTCCACGCTGAATCAACATATGCATAGCCACTTTCTGTATTAGGATAAATAATAGAAACTTTATTTCCATACTTTGATAAATATTTTTCAGAAAAAAGAAGGGAAACTTGAGACTCAACAGAGCCTGGTACCTCTATTAAGAGATGATTCTTTTCATCTTTATTCGTATAGATTTGAGATAATGAAATAAAGAATGCCCCATACTTTCTTGCAGCTTCATACTCTGCTCTTGCTTCATCTTTTAAAAGGCCACCAATAACAATTGAAGAGTTTTCACGCTCAATCATCTCTCTAACTTTCTCTTTACCTACGATTGCACTACCCATGCTATCAAAAATCTTAATTTGTATTGGTTGAAAGTTAGGTTTATTGCTATTTCTTTCGTTATACTTTCTTACTGCGTGATCAATTCCAGCTAATGCCCTTTTACCAAATTTACTCTTATCACCTGTTAAAGGAAGGACTACACCTATTGATTGCATATTGATCTTGCTATACTTCTTTAACATTTCAAATCGAGTTGAA
Source organism: Halobacteriovorax vibrionivorans (assembly GCF_003346865.1). Taxonomy (NCBI): domain Bacteria; kingdom Pseudomonadati; phylum Bdellovibrionota; class Bacteriovoracia; order Bacteriovoracales; family Halobacteriovoraceae; genus Halobacteriovorax; species Halobacteriovorax vibrionivorans. The sequence goes on from NZ_QDKL01000001.1 coordinate 776,061, forward strand.
ACTAGAGCTAAGATCTCAGGGAACATTCCAAAGTTAGACTGCATCCAACTTCCTACTTCTTGCGCCTTAGTTTTATTTCCTTCATTGATAAGTTGCTCAACTTCTAAATATGATAAATATGCACAAACAAACTCTTTGCCTTCTTTAAAGTCTTGAACAATCTTCACTCTTTGCGATTGATCAACAATAAAGTATTGAGTAACTAATTGTGGATAGAACTTATTATTCTTTAAGTCTTCAACTGTCGTCGCACCTGCATTAAGCCATAAAAGAGAATCTAATGCGACAGTTTGAAAGTCTAGTTCCTTAGAGACGCGATATCTTAACTTATGAAAGTTTTCGAGATCTCGATTTAAAAGATAACGAGAGTCAGTACCATCAAGTGTTTTGAATGTATTCTCAAGATCATCTAATTTATAATAACTACTCGCTAGGTTAAGTCTAATCTGAGCACTTAACTCTCCATCTTCTTGAGAACTATTAAGGGCCAAATTGAATTGAAAAATAGCTTGTTCAAAGTTGCCGTTTGAATAATTAATGACACCAATTAAGTTATTCTTTGTTGCAAGTTCTGCAGGCTTCAATTTTGCATCTTGGATATTATTTAACTGTTGAAGAGCGACATCTTTTTGCCCTTCCACAAAACTCTTTTTTGCTACATCAAACTTAGCGAGAAATTGTTTTGTATATAAGTGAGAAGTGTCGCGATTAATCATTTGGATTCCGCTACAACTCACAAGAAATGTAATTACAATTAGTGAAATGTATTTAAACATAATAGACCTTTTTTAATTTATTCAGTGTCTATTTTATTGGAAATAGGGATAGATGAAAACAGGAGAAATAAAAAGATAAAAACAATAATGGGAGACTAAAACACTCAGTCTCCCATTCATATAATAAATTAACTAAACAATTCTTTAACTTTATCAATGAAACCATGGCTCATCGGATGACATTGCTTTCCTTCTAGCTTAGCAATTTGTTCCAGAAGCTCTTTATGTTCCTTTGATAACTTTGTTGGTGTTTCAACATGAACAGTTAAAATTGCATCACCTGTACCATAACCACCAAGCTTTTGAATCCCTTTGCCTTTAAGTCTCATCTTCTTACCTGATTGAGTACCAGCAGGCAGGTCAACAACAACCTTTCCATCAAGAGTTGGAACTTCTACTTCAGCACCAAGAGCAGCCTGTGAAAAGCTAATTGGTACAGTATAATGAACGTTAAAACCATCGCGCTTGAAGATTTCATGCTCTTTTACATCTACAACAATGTAAAGATCACCATTTGGGCCACCCTGAGCACCAGCATCTCCTTCACCAGATAGTTTTAATCTCTGTCCATGATCAATACCTGCAGGGATTGTTACTTCAAGTTCAACTTTTTTCTTCTTGCGTCCTTGACCATGACAAGTACCACAAGGATCTTTAATCATTGTTCCTGAACCATGACATTTAGGACAAGTTGAAGCTACAGTGAAAAAACCTTGCTGACGTCTTACTTCACCAGCTCCATGACACATATCACAACTAGTTGGTTCTGAGCCTTCTTTTGCACCAGAGCCTTTACAAGTTTCACAAGTTGTTTCTTTATTAATTGAAACTGTCTTCTTAGCACCAAATGCCGCTTCTTCAAAAGTTACACCTACGGCCATTTGAAGATCATTACCAGGTACACCCTGACGACGACGTCCGCCACGACGACCTCGGCCTCCGCCCATCATGTCACCAAAAATGTCTCCAAAAATATCACCTAGGTCACCAAAGTCGCCAAATCCACCTTGGAATCCACCACCACCGAATCCACCGGCTTGGCCGTTTACTCCAGCGTGTCCAAACTGATCATATCTTTGGCGCTTACCTTCATCGAGTAGTACTTCTGCTGCCTCTGAAGCTTCTTTAAACTTTGCTTCTGCTTCAGCATTATCGGGATTACGATCGGGATGATATTTCATTGCAAGCTTACGATAAGCTTTCTTTATTTCATTTTTGTCTGCGCTTTTTGAGACACCCAGAATATCGTAATAATCTCTTTTATCACTCATAACTTTTTCTCTTTATTACGAAAAAGGGAGCACACTGCTCCCTTCCTCAATTTTATCTTTTAATTAAACTTCTTTGAAGTCAGCATCGACAACATCGTCATCTTGCTTATCATTTCCAGCATTAGCTCCAGCATCTGCACCGGCTTCTGGACCAGCTTGCTGTGCACCTGCATCAGCACCTGGTTGTTGGTACATTTGTTGAGCTACTGCATGAGAAGCATTCGTTAGAGCTTCTTGAGCTGCTTTTAACTCATCAAGGTTTTCTGATTGAAGTTTTCCTTTCGCTTCATTGATCGCAGCTTCTAGCTTTGATTTATCGTCGTCAGAAATTTTACCTTCACCGTCCTTAATCATTTTTTCACAGCTTAAAATAAGAGCATCTAAACTATTTCTTGTATCAACAAGTTCACGAGCTTTCTTATCCGCTTCCTTGTTTGCTTCTGCTTCAGCTACCATTCTTTCAACTTCTTCATCTGAAAGACCTGAACCAGCTGTAATCTTAATCTCTTGAGATTTACCAGTTGCTTTATCAACAGCTGAAACATTTACGATACCGTTAGCATCGATGTCAAAAGTAACTTCAATTTGTGGTACACCTCTTGGAGCTGGTGCAATTCCACTTAGATCGAAACGTCCTAGAGACTTATTATCTTTAGCAAATTCACGCTCACCTTGGCATACGTGAATTGTAACAGCTGGCTGGTTATCAACAGCAGTTGAGAAAGTTTGAGACTTTTTCGTTGGAATAGTCGTGTTCTTCTCAATAAGAGTTGTCATTACACCACCAAGAGTTTCAATCCCTAGTGTAAGAGGTGTTACGTCTAGAAGAAGTACATCTTTAACGTCACCAGCTAGTACACCACCTTGGATTGCAGCACCTGCAGCTACAACTTCATCTGGGTTAACACCTTTTGAAGCTTCTTTACCAAAGATTTCTTTAACTCTTTCTTGTACCGCTGGAATACGAGTTGAACCACCAACAAGGATTACCTCATCAATTTCATTCTTCTCAAGTCCAGAGTCTTCAAGACAAGTTAAACATGGCTTAGCAAGAGCAGTTAAGTGATCTGCAATTAGTGATTCAAACTTAGCTCTTGAAAGGTTTACATTTAAGTGTTTTGGACCTGAAGCATCTGCAGTAATGAATGGAAGGTTAACATCTGTTGAGTTAACATTCGATAGTTCATGCTTTGCTTTTTCAGCAGCTTCTTTAAGTCTTTGAAGTGCCATTTGGTCTTTTCTTAAGTCAATTCCTTCTTGCTTTTGAAATTCTTCAGCAAGGAAGTTAATGATATTTTCATCAAAGTTCTCACCACCTAAGAAAGTGTCTCCGTTAGTTGCTTTAACTTCGAATACACCATCAGATGTGATTTCAAGAATTGAGATATCAAAAGTACCACCACCAAGGTCAAATACAGCAATATTCTTATCTTGCTTAGAGTCTAATCCATAAGCAAGTGCCGCTGCTGTTGGCTCATTAATAATTCTTTTAACTTCAAGACCTGCAATTTTACCAGCGTCTTTTGTTGCTTGTCTTTGTGAATCGTTAAAGTAAGCAGGAACTGTAATTACTGCTTCTGTAACAGTTTCACCTAAGTAGTCTTCAGCTGCTTTTTTAAGCTTTTGAAGAACTTTTGCTGAAATTTCTTGTGGTGCCATTGCTTTACCGTCAACTTTAACCCAAGCGTCACCATTATCATTTGCGTAAATTTCAAATGGAGCTACATCAGCAAATTGCTTAGCTTCTGGCGTATCAAACTTACGACCGATAAGTCTTTTGATACCGTATAGTGTTTTTGATGGATTTGTTACCGCTTGTCTTTTGGCAACTTGTCCAACAAGAGTTTCACCGTTGTTTGCGAATCCAATTACAGATGGTGTTGTATTATGCCCTTCTGCATTTGGTACAATTTTGTACTTTCCATTCTCAAGAACTGATACACATGAGTTAGTTGTTCCTAAGTCGATTCCAATAATTTTTCCCATTATAATCTCCTTTATATATTAGTTTTTAGCTACTACTACTTTTGCTGCTCTAATCACTCTACCATTTAGTGAGTAACCATTTTGATATGTCTGAATTATTTCTTGATCTTCCTTTCCTTCAGCTGGCATCTGTGCCATAGCTTCATGGAAATGAGGGTCAAATGTTTTTCCATCAGTTTCAATAAGCTCTAATCCATTATTTTTTAGACAATCTAAAAACTGGTTTTTAACCATATCTACACCAGTGAAAATATTTTTAACTTTTTCGTCTTCATCATTTTCAATGGCCTGAAGTGTTCTTTCTAAATTATCAACAACATCAAGAAGGCCTATCATAACTTTTTCAGTTCCAAATTTCATTTGGTCCTGTAGCTGTTTTTCATGGCGTCTTTTTAAGTTTTCCATTTCAGCGGCTACATAATAGAACTTATCTTTAAATTCCATAAGCTCTTTCATCTCTTCAGAGATTTCTTGCTCACCATCTGTAGTTTCTTCCTCAGCAACTTGAGCCTCTTCATTTTCTTTAGCTTCAAGCTCTACTTCTTTTTCATTTTCATCATTAACTTGAGTTTCTGACATCTTTAACTACCTCTTTAAATTTATCTCTAATCATAAGATGGGAGCATATGGCCTAGTGTCAATGGCGAGGATAAATATTTTTTGAGATAAAGACTAAGTATCTAGAATTACTTAGATATTTTAAAGATTTCATCCATTATTGAATCAAGAATGAGAAAGCCGCGGGACGTTAGAGTAAATTTATTCACTCCAACCATGGCCAATCCGTCCTTCTTTAATTTTTGAACGTATTCGCTAAGATCACCCCAGTACTGATCCTTTATAGGAAAGCCGACACTAGAGCGTAAGTTCATATAGAGTTTCTCTATTTGATACTCATCCTCTGATAGTCTTTCTTCAACAACCTGAGCATCCTTGGTTTTCCACTTGTATCGATAACGTGTATTTTGGATAAGGCCTGTAGCTGATGGACCTAGCGCTGCAACAGATCTCATGCGCCAATAATTTAAATTATGCTCAGAGGCTTTCGAGCGCTTTGCAAAGTTTGAAACTTCATAGTGTTCAAAGCCATTGATAGAAAGGAATTGAGCAACTTTTGTATATTCATCACTTATCCACTCATCATCTGGTAGATCTTGAAAATATTTATAATGCTTAGGAACTGTTAATATATACAGGCTAATATGACTTGGATTATACGTTAAGATTTCAGTTAACTCTGAAATGATATCGCGATTGTATTTTTTTGAAAAAGGCAGACCTATCATAAAGTCGACAGAGAAATTATACTGACCTTCTTTAAAAAACGTTAGAGTATTATGCACATCATCCACGTTATGGACTCTGTCGATTATCTTTAAAAAATTCGAATCAAGAGACTGAATTCCTAAAGAGTAGCGATTAACTCCAATATTTCGCCAAGCTTCAAGCCCATCCTTAGTCCATGCTCCAGGGTTTACCTCAAGGGTAAATTCATTTTTTTCACAGAAAGAAATATTATTTTCTTCCATCCATTTACCTAAGAATTTTGCCCCTTCGATTCCCCATAGACTTGGTGTTCCGCCACCAATATAGAGCGTTTCAAGCTTTTTCAAAGTAGCGTTATTGTCTGTTAAAATCTCTTGATGCTTTTTAGACATCTGGGAAAACAAAGACTCAAATTCTTCTAATTGTGCCTCATCTTCCTTTATAGACTTATAAAAGTCACAATAATTGCAAAGATGGCGGCAAAAAGGAAAATGTATATATAGTGACTTTATTTCTTCCATATTAATTTTGTCCTTCACAGACTATAATTAACTGATACCTAAATATAAAAGGCTATGTAAATGAAATATGAAATAGAAAGACTAAAAAATGGTTTAGAAGTAATTTTTGTCGATGTTCCAGGTAATACTAGTGCATCAGTTCAAATTTGGTTCAGGGCCGGATCAACTTTAGAAGATAAGAGTAATTTTGGAATTGCTCACTTTTTAGAGCACATGTTTTTCAAAGGTACTAAGAAGAGACCTGGAGCTAAAATTGCTCACGATGTAGAATCATATGGTGGAGAAATAAATGCATTCACTTCATTTGATTACACTTGTTACTATATAAACTCACCAATAGCCTACTTTAATAATACAATCGATATTGTAATGGATATGGTTTCCAACCCTATGTTTAAAGAAGAGGACCTAATACCGGAAAGAGAAGTCGTCTTTGAAGAATATCGAAGAAGTCAGGACAATCCTGGACAATTCTCTTTTCAAAGAATTCAAGAAATGTCTTTTAAGGGGGGGTATGCTCATCCTATTTTAGGAAATGAGAATACGATTAAGAACTTCACTAGAGAACAATTAACAGAGTTTAGAAATAGCCACTATAATAACGCCAATGCTTTTTTAGTTGTTGCCGGTGATTTGAGCGAAAAAGAAAAGTACAAAAAAACGATTGAGTCTTATCACCTACCAGAAGGTTCTTTTTCTGAGCGTCCTTCTTTTAGCTTGCAAAAGAAATCAACAATTGAAATTCATAAAAAAGATGTCAGAATGTGCCAGCTAACAATGGCCATCGAATGCCCTCCAATGAAATCAAATGGAGCCGCTGCTGAAGATCTTGCCTACAATGCTTTAGGCTACGGAGAAACATCTCCACTATATAAGAACCTCGTCCTACGAAACACTCTTGCTAATAACTGCACTTCATCTTCTATGTTCTTTGCTGATGGTGGTATACACTTTTTGAGAATAAACTTTCCAAAAGAAAATTATCAGAAAGTTATGTCAGAGTTAGAAAAAACAATTTCAGAAGTTTCAACAGTCGGCTTAAAAGAAAGTGATATTAAAAAAATTAAGAATCAATATGTCGCTGCTAAAATTTATGAAAAAGAATCTCTTGAGTCATATGCGTTCTCTCTAGGAAGTAGTTATGCTGGAGCAAAAGACCTAGATGTTGAACAAGAATTTATCGATAAGATCAGAAAGATTAGCTTAAAAGAAGTTAATAAGAAATATTCTGAAATTTTTGGGCGATCAATACATTTAAGCCTACAGCTTCCAAATGACTTAAAGCCACAGGAATTTAAACCTAGACTTACTGAATTTAAAAAGAAACTTGCTCAGATCAAGAAGACAGGAAAAGATAATACAATTAAATCTACAAAGTCTAAATATGATCCAGCAACTCAAGTCATTGAAGTTAAGCCAGGAATTAAACTTTTATATCGTTATAACTCTATTACGCCTACGTTTGTAATGCATGCATACCTAAAAGGTGGGCTAGTTGATGAAACAGTGAAGACAAATGGTCTCTACAGCTTAATGAGTTCGCAATTAACAAAAGGCTATAAAGGCTTATCGTATGAAAAGCTCAAGCTAGACCTTGATAGTCGCTCAACAATGTTCAATAGCTTCTCTGGGAAGAATGCCTACGGAATAACAATGCATGGTCAGATCGAACACTTTTCTGATTTATCGAAGCATTTTTTCAAATCACTTATAACTCCATCTTTTCAATCAAAGAGCTTAAATCATGAGAAGAAGCTAATCCTAAGAACGATTGAGGCCAATAAAGCAGATCCAACAAGGCAATGCTTTACCGAAGCAACTAATATATTATTTAAAGGACATCCTTATTCTCTTTCTACAATTGGAAATGAGAAATCAATAAGATCCATAAAAAAAGATGACCTCATAAAAAAGCATGAAAAAAATCTAAAATCAAAAGAGATGCTTATCACATTCTGTGGAGACTTAAGTGTTGAAGAGGTTTTAGAAAAGGTTGAATTCTATTTTTCTGACTTAAAACCGAGAAAAGAAAAGAAAAAAGAAATTAAAAAAATTGAAAAAATAAAAACTCTTAATAAGCATATCGATTTCGACCGCGAACAAACACAGATATTGATCGCAACACAAACAAAGAAGCTAACGGCAAAAGAAAATGTAGTTTTCAAAATGCTAACAACTCACCTTTCCGGACAATCTTCAGAGCTTTTTGTCGATGTTAGAGATAGAAAAGGTCTATGCTATGTTGCTCAACCAATTCACATGAATGCACTTGAAGCTGGTTACTGGGGAATTTACATGGCAAGTGGACATGACAAGACATTGGAAGCAATTGATGCCATAAATTCGATCTTGGCCAAAATTCAAAGAGAGGGACTATCAAAGTCCAACTTCAATAGAATAAAGAAAATGATTGAGGGTCAAAATCAACTTAATCTTCAAGTTAACGATGACTATGCTAACGTATATTCAGTACCTACTTTACATGGACTTGGATCTGATTACTTTTATAAAGCAAATAAAGAAATCAGTGATTTTAAACACGAGGACTTTCAAAGAATTGTAAAAAAAGTTCTAAGTCAGAACTGGATTACAATTACAGTGGGTAAACCATTAGATAAAGAAATGTCTCCTAAGATACGTCTTTAGCGAAGAGCAAAAACTGCTCTTCGTTTAAATTACAATCACTTTGTAAAAGGCTCATCATATTTGTTAATTCATGAAATTGCTTTGAAAAGTGTTGGAAGAAACCTTTATAGTCGTAGAATGATTCTTGATAACTATCGAGCTTTCGATAAGCTGTTCGTCCAATCTCACAATAATAATTGATATCGATGATCTTCTCATTTATTGAATTAGAGAAATATCCACATAAAAACAAAGCTGTATCACCAATATCTCTGAGCTCTCTTCTTTTTTCTGACTCAGAAAGGCCTTCACTTTTTAACAACTTAATTCCCAAAGTCTTTTCTCGTACTCTGCCATCCTCTTGTTTTTCAAAATACTGATTAGATAAACTAAAACGATCCATAACAAGTGATGAATAATAAATAGATAAATCTGGTAAGGGTTCTTGTCGCTTCTGATTTATTCGACGCAGCTCATCAAAGAAGTAAGCTTGAAGCGAGGCCTCTAGGCAAATACTTGAGTTACTCTTCTTCATATTCTCCTCCATCTTCTTAATTATATCGCAATAACTTAACGCTGCACAACAACCCAACAATTTCTTCCTTTTGTGGTATAAATTCAACTATGAATAGAGAACTTTGTGATTTCCTACACTTAGAAGATAGTGATATCGACTTATTAGATACTTACACCAAAGAAAAGAAATATATCTTCTTTGATATGGACGGAACTATCTTAAATAGTGAGCCTCTTCACTACCAAGTTGTACAAAAATTATGTGGTAACAACGAAATTCCTTCCATGGAAGAAACCTTTGGCATGTCAGATGAAGAGGTTTATCCACTTATACAAAATGCCCTGGGGCTTGCTAGCCTTGAGGAATTCTTAGAGTTAAAGAACTCAGCATTAATAGGGCTTATTGGCCAGTCTGATCCAAATAATATAAGACATAGAAACATTAGAAAGCTTCTAGAAAGCCTTACTTCAAAAGGTCTAAAACTTGCACTTGTAACTGCAAGCCAATATGAAGTAACTCATCCTTTACTAGAGCATTGTGAATTAAAGAAGTATTTTGAAATAATAATAACAGAACGTGAAGTTGAAAAAGGGAAACCAAACCCTGAGCCATATTTAATGGCACAAAATCATTTCAACGCTAAAAGTGAAGAGTGCCTGATTTTTGAAGATTCACCAACAGGTATACGAGCAGCACAAAGCTCAGGAATTGATTACATTGTTGTTAAATGGTTTGAAGGAGAATAAATGAGCAATAGTATTGATGCTTGGAAAGAACTAGCTGACAAAGAAACAAAAGGTAAAGGCCCTAAAGTTACTCAAACACCTGAAGGTATTGAGATGAAGGCCCTATATACAAAAGAAGATCTTGCAGATAATGAATTAACAAATACAATGCCAGGTATGGCCCCATTTATTCGTGGGCCAAGAGCAACAATGTATACAGGACGTCCTTGGACGATTCGTCAGTATGCAGGTTTTTCAACAGCTAAAGAATCAAATGACTTTTACAAGAAAGCATTAGCAGCAGGAGGCCAAGGTGTTTCTGTTGCTTTCGATCTTGCAACTCACAGAGGTTATGACTCCGATCACCCAAGAGTTAAAGGTGACGTTGGTAAAGCAGGTGTTGCGATTGACACTGTTGAAGATATGAAAGTTTTATTTGATGGGATTCCATTAGATAAAGTATCTGTTTCAATGACAATGAATGGTGCCGTACTTCCAGTACTAGCAGGTTATATTGTTGCAGCCAAAGAGCAAGGTGTTTCTCTTGATAAGCTTTCAGGAACAATTCAAAACGATATTCTAAAAGAGTTCATGGTAAGAAATACTTATATCTTCCCTCCTGCTCCTTCGATGAAAATCATTGCAGATATCTTTGAATATACTTCTCAAAATATGCCAAAGTTTAATTCCATTTCGATTTCTGGTTACCATATTCAAGAAGCTGGTGCTGATGCAGCACTTGAACTTGCATATACTCTAGCAGACGGAAAAGAATATATTAACACGGCCATAAAAGCAGGGATGGAAATTGATTCATTTGCACCACGACTTTCATTCTTCTTTGGTATTGGGATGAACTTCTATATGGAAATTGCGAAGCTTCGTGCAGCAAGACTTCTATGGTCGGAGATTGTTTCAGAGTACAACCCAAAAAATATTAAATCGAAAATGTTACGTACACACTGCCAAACATCCGGCTGGTCACTAACAGAACAAGATCCATATAATAACGTTATCAGAACAACGATTGAAGCAATGGCCGCAGTCTTTGGAGGAACACAATCACTTCACACAAATTCATTTGATGAAGCGATTGCACTGCCAACGGAATTCTCTGCACGAATCGCCAGAAACACTCAAATCATTCTTCAAGAGGAAACAGGAATTACAAATACTGTTGATCCTTGGGGTGGTTCATACATGATGGAAAGCCTAACACAAGAAATCGCAGACAAGGCCCGTTCACTGATCAAAGAAATCGATGATGCAGGAGGAATGGCCAAGGCGATCGAAACTGGTCTTCCAAAATTAAAGATTGAAGAAGCAGCAGCACTCAAACAAGCAAAGATCGATCGCGGAGAAGATGTTATCGTTGGTGTTAATAAGTATAAGCCAACAACTGAAGATGAGTTTGAAGTCTTAGAAATTGATAATGTACAAGTTCTCAATGAGCAAATTAAGAGGCTTGAAGAAATCCGCGAAGCAAGAGATGAGGCAAAAGTTAGTGAGTGCATGGCCAAACTTGAATATTATGCAAAAACAGGTAATGGAAACGGACTTGAACTAGCAGTCGAAGCAATGGAAGCCCGTTGTAGTGTCGGAGAAATTACTTACGCTCTTGAAAAAGAGTGGGGACGTTATAACGCTAATACTAAAACAGTATCAGGTGTCTATGGACAATCATTTGAAAGTGATGAGGAATGGATGAATTTAAAAAACGAAATCGACCAATTTGAAAAAGATTATGGGCGCCGTCCAAGAATTCTAATTGCAAAGATGGGACAAGATGGACACGACAGAGGAGCAAAAGTTGTCGCTACAGCTTATGCCGATGTTGGCTTTGATGTTGATCTTTCTCCTCTTTTCTCAACACCTGAAGAAGTTGCAAAACAAGCAGTTGAGAACGATGTCCACGTAATTGGAGCATCATCACTAGCAGCAGGTCATAAAACATTAATCCCAGACCTTATTGAAGAACTTAAAAAGCTTGATGCAGAAGATATACTTGTTGTTGCGGGTGGAGTAATTCCAAGAAAGGACTACGACTTTTTATATGAAGCAGGAGTCAAAGGAATCTATGGACCTGGTACAACAATTTCTGATGCCGCAAAAGACTTAATTACAAAAATTAAAGAGGCTCAAAAGTAATGCAGATTGATCTTGAGAAATTGAAAACAGGAAATATTCGATCTCTTTCAAAATTTATAACTTTAATAGAAAGTAAAAAACCTGAGCATCAAAAAAATGCACAGAAGCTTCTAAATGAAATCCTTCCTTTAACTGGTAAGTCAATTCGTATTGGAATATCTGGTACTCCAGGTGTTGGAAAATCGACTTTCATTGAAGCTCTTGGCCTACACTTAATATCAAAGGGGCTTAAGGTTGCTGTACTCGCAATTGACCCAAGCTCCCCTTTAAGCGGAGGAAGTTTACTTGGTGACAAAACAAGAATGGAAAAGCTTGCTCAGGAAAAGAATGCATTCATTAGACCGACACCTTCTTCAGGAAACCTCGGTGGTGTTGCTCTAAAAACAAGAGAAGTAATGCTAGCATGTGAGGCTGCGGGCTATGATGTGATTCTCATTGAAACTGTTGGTGTTGGACAATCAGAATACGATGTAGCAAATATTGTCGATCTTTTCTCAGTACTACTTCTTCCAGGAGGAGGAGACGAGCTCCAAGGAATAAAGAAAGGGATAATTGAGTTATGTGACAATATTATTATCAACAAAGCAGATGGAGATAATAAGCAGAAAGCGCACGATACAATGGTTCAATACAAATCAGCACTTGGTGTCATCAAAACAGATCAAAAAATTGGTGCCAACGTTCTCATGTCTTCAGCATTAAATGATGAAGGAATCAAAGAGTATTGGAGCTTAATTGATAAGACATATAAAGAGAATAAAGAAAAGATTACTCAAAAGAGAAAAAGACAAAATCAAGCCTGGTTAAACAAACTTTTCCACGAACTAATTGAAAATAAAGTAAAAGAAAATCCAAAACTTCAAGAAGAATGGAATCAGCTTAACAACAACATACTCAACGAAGTCGAAACGCCTTTAAGCGCAGCAGAAAAACTAATTAACACTCTATTTGAAAAATAAAAAAAGCCTTCATTAAGAAGGCTTTATTTATAGTAGTCCAGCACCCTGCCTTATTATATCAGGGCCACCTTCTGTAAAATTAACAATAGTTGATTGTCCGGCGAAGCTTAATTCTCCTGGATCAACAATCATTGAAACGACTCCACCCAACTCTTCTTCGATCATATACGAATAAACTTCATCATATGATGTTACTGAGCTAGAAAACTTTTTAAGATCAACATTTGTCGATAAAACAGGCTCCCCGTGAACCTCAAGTAAACGTGTAACTAAAGTAGAGGGAACAAATCGTATACCAACCTCATGATCTGTTTTATTTGCAGCAACGGCTTTCGTAATCTTCTTACTGGCACCAAAAATAAAAGTAAAATGTCCTGGTATAAGTCGTTTAATAAAACGAAAGATATTATCTTCAATTATTGCAACTTCAGAGGCCATTGAGATGGAATCACAAAGTAATGAAAATGCTTTAAGCTTAGGAGCATTTTTATACTTATAAATCTTCTCCACACCCTTCTTGTTAAAAGGAGATGCAATAACAACCCAATTTGTATCAGTTGGTATACAGACAAGCTCTCCATTATTTAGAGCATCTGATACTTTCTTTAAAACACGGTCATCTGGATTTGATGCGATTACATATTCAATCAAAATTACCTCAAAAACTTTAGGAATTCGTTATCATTAGAAATAATTAATTTAGTATTTCCATCGATTGATTTCTTATAAGCCTCTAGCGTTCTAATAAACTCAAAAAAGTCAGGATCTTGCTTAAATGCTCTTGCGTAAACAGCACTTGCCTTAGCTTCTGCACGACCTTTAATCAGCTGAGCTTTTCGATAACCTTCTGACTGTATAGTTTGAAGATCTCGTACTAAACGACCTTCAATCTTTGCTTTTTCACCAGATCCAATAGATCTAATTTTTGAAGCAATTCTTTGACGTTCAGAAATCATTCTTTCGTAAACCTTTTTCTCAACAGATTCCTCGTAAGAAATTCGTCTAAGCTGTACATCGATTAATGAGATACCAAATTGTTCTAATTCACCTTCGGCTTTTTCAACAATTAATTGAGATAACTTTTCTCTACCAACTGCTACATTTTCAATGTCACCAGTTATTTCTTCTTCAATTTCGTTAACATTTTGTTTAGCTGATTCTAACTTCTCAATGATTGCATTTGAGTTTCTAACCGCTTCAACAAGTTGATGAGATGAAATCACATTACGTGTAGCCGAATCCAAAATCGTATCAAGTCTCTGCTTTGCCCCCTCAGTATTTCGTACTGTTTGGATAAACTTAAGAGCATTCATAATTCTAAATCGAGCTGTTGTATCTACTTTAATGAATTTCTTATCTTTTGTAGGTATTTGATTTGGAAACCCATCCCAACTCAAAATTCTTTTATCTACAAATCGTACATCTTGAATGAAAGGCTTTTTAAAATGAAGTCCAGCTTCAGTAATAGGTTCTCCAACAGGCTTCCCAAATTCTGTAATTATGGCCTGACGACCTTCATTAATAACAAAAATAGACTGCTTCCCTAAAACTAAACCAATAAATACAATTACAACTAAAGGAATTAACTTATTCATTACTTCCCTCCTTTATCAAATACAGGAAGTAGCCCTTTAACCTTAGGATCGATGATTGTTAGGTTTTTATAATTCTTATATAAACCTTCCATCGCTTCAATATAAAGACGCTTCTTAGTAATACGAGGCGCACGCTTATATTCTTTTAATACTTCCTTAAATTTTGCAACATCACCTTCTGCACGGTTAACTAATGCAGCAGCATAACCTTCTGCTTCAGAAACGATTTTCTCGGCCTTTCCTCGAGCTTCAGGAATAACTTTATTATAAGCACCTTCTGCTTGATTAATTGCTTTCTCTTGTTCTTGCTTAGCTTCGTTTACTTCATTGAATGATGCCTTTACAACCTGTGGAGGATTAACATCTTGAAGTTTAACAGAGATAATCGTTACTCCCATGTCATACTTATCAATTACTTCTTGCATAAGTACTTTGGCATCTGCTTCAATTTCGACCTTTCCTACAGTAAGAACATCTGTAACTGAGCGGTCACCAACAACACGTCTCATAATTGACTCAGAGATATCTCGAATATTTCTAACTGGCTCACTTGTTTGAAAAATAAATTTGAATGGATCACGGACTTGGTATTGAACCGCCCATTCTACTGAAGCAACATTCAAGTCCCCAGTTAGCATTAGTGATTCACTATCAAGATTACGACTCGAATAAGAAGTTCTTCTTGATCTTGTACTCTTTGTTCTAAAACCAAACTCTTCTTGAAGAACAGTTTTAACCTTAACTTTGATTACATTATCGATACCAAATGGGATCTTAAAATGTAGACCAGGTGGATTTGTATCGACGTACTTACCTAAACGAATTACTACGGCCTCCTCATCCGGCTCAACTGTGTAAAACGATGTGTATCCGAAAACAAATAAAACAACAAAAATAAAAAAAGGCCCAAGTAACTTGAGCCCTTTATCTAAATCTTGTTTCATTTTTTCGAAGTCATTTCTTGGTGCTTGTCCATTATTAAAAGACATTTACTCTCCTTATGCTTCTACTTCTAACATGAGAACGTTTTCTTCTAAGGCGTCCCCTTCCTTAACGTGGATGGCCTTAACAGTACCATCAATCCCCGTTTTAATTTCATTTTCCATTTTCATGGCCTCAAGAATTAAAAGTGTATCACCCTTTTTAACTTCTTGACCAACTTCCACATTGATTTTTACAATCTTACCTGGCATTTTTGTTAAGAATTCACCTGCGTCGGCTCCACCAAGTCCAGAAGGCTTATACCCTCTAAATAGTGAATAAACACGATCAACATTTACAACTCGAGATGGAAGATCTTGACGTGGAATCTTCTTCCAAGTTCTTTGATCTCTAGAGATGAAATACTGACCACAGATTTTCTTTAGCCACATTGTTTCATGTAAACTTCTCTCGCCATCTTTCAGAGTTGAGAAGTCAAATTCAACAAGGTTGTACTCATGAACTTTAGTTCTTGTTAAATCAACAATTACTTCTTCATTATCATTAATTAAATATGTTCTCATATTAAATACCCATCCTACGTGCTTCAGAGCCAGCAATGATCGTATATAGCTTTATATGATCAAGGTCTGTCTTCACGTTGTTCTGAGGTGCAACTTCACCAATGTAAGCTGTTGAATAATGTCCATCAACAAAGTTCTTCTCTGTCATAATTTCTTTTAACAGTGGAAGATTTGTTTTAAGACCTTCAATGAATAGTCCATCTAGGGCTGCATTCATTTTTCTTACAGCAACGTCACGAACGATTCCTTTACAAACAAGCTTTCCTACCATTGGATCGAAATCTGGAGTAACTTCTAATCCTTTGTATAGGCAGTGATCAAAACGTGTTCCTTGTGGAAAATTTGTTTCAAAACCTGTTACAAGACCTGGAGCTGGAAGCATTGTAATTGGATCCTCTGCACAGATACGACATTCAATCGCGTGTCCTGATCTTCTGATGAATTCTTGTGAAGGGATTCCCAACTCATCACCAAATGCAGCTTGAATCATACAAACAATAAGATCCATTCCAGTAATTTCTTCAGTGATTGGGTGCTCAACTTGGATACGTGTATTCATCTCAAGGAAGTAAAATTGCTTATCTTCACCCATGATGAACTCAACTGTACCTGCCGAATCATATTCAACTGCCTTTGCAAGCTTAACAGCTGTTTCGCAAACACGTTGACGAAGCTCCTCATCACTTCCAATAAATGGCGATGGTGCTTCTTCAATAATCTTTTGGTGTCTTCTTTGAACTGAACATTCTCTTTCAAAGAAATGGAATGTATTACCTTTCTTATCTGCAAGAATTTGAACTTCGATGTGGCGAGGATTAACAATAAGCTTCTCTACAAGTAGATCACCATTGTTAAAAGCCGCTGCGGCTTCTCTACCAACAGCATCAAATTGCTCACGTACTTCAGCTTCATTATTACATGCACGCATACCACGTCCACCACCACCAGCAACTGCTTTAAGTAGAACAGGATATCCAATTTTATCTGCTATTTGGACTGCTTCATCAACAGTAGGTACAGCATGATCTGTACCTGGAACAGTAGGAACACCTGCTTCATTTGCTAGCTTCTTAGACGTCGCCTTATCACCCATTACTCTAATGGCCTCAACATGTGGACCGATAAAAGTGATCCCCGCTTCAGAAAGTGCATTTGCAAAATCTCTATTCTCTGAAAGGAAACCATATCCTGGGTGAACACCATCTGCTTTAATCTCTTTAGCTAAAGCAACTAGTTTTTCAACATTTAGGTATGTCTCTGCATTTGTATTACCTTCAAGGTAAACCCATTCATCACAAAACTGAAGATGTGTCCCTTGAGGCTCATTATCTGTAAAAATACCAATTGCTGTGTGACCGAGCTCACGACAAGCCTTAGCTACACGAGAAGCGATCTCTCCACGGTTTGCAATTAATACTCTTCTTTCCATATTCTTTGGCTGTCTGATCATCATAATTGAATATTCCCGTGTTTACGTTTTGGTCTATCAACTTTTTTGTCTTTAAGTACTTTTAGATATTCATAAAGACGCTTTCTTGTTTCTTCTGGAAGAATAACAGAGTCAATATAACCTCTTTCAGCTGCTACATATGGATTAGCAAAGTTATTTTCATAATTTGCAACTAGCTCTGCTTTTTTCTTTTCATATTCTTCACCTTCAAGACCTTTTAATTCATTCCTAAAGACGATATTTACTGCACCTTCTGCACCCATAACGGCAATTTCACCAGTTGGGTAAGCAAGGTTAACATCTGCTCTAATGTGCTTTGATGCCATAACATCATACGCTCCACCATAAGACTTTCTTGTAATTAGAGTAATTAATGGAACAGTCGCTTCTGCATATGCATAAAGAAGTTTAGAACCGTGCTTAATAATCCCGCCATACTCTTGAACTGTACCTGGTAAGAAACCTGGAACATCGACAAGTGAAACGATTGGAATATCAAATGAGTCACAGAATCTAATAAAACGAGCTGCTTTACATGATGAATCTATATCAAGAACACCTGCTAAAACTTCTGGTTGGTTAGCAACAATACCAATTTTAATACCACCAATTGATGCGAAACCAACAACGATATTTCTTGCGTAGTCTTTATGTACTTCTAAGAAGTGCCCATCATCAACAATATCAAGAATAACTTCTTTCATGTCATACGGCTTCTTAGGATTACCAGGAACAACTTCCTTAAGTTTTGTATTATCTCTATAAACTGGATCCGAAGTATACTTGTCTTCTTGTGCTCTGAAGTTTGAAGCCGGTAAGTAACTCATTAGTTCTCTTACTCTTTCAAAAGTCTCATCTTCGTCCTTACACTTGAACTGACATACACCAGACTTCTCAGAGTGAGCAGTAGCTCCACCAAGGTCTTCTTTTGTTACTTCTTCGTGAGTTACAGTCTTGATAACATCTGGACCTGTAACGAACATATATGATGACTGATCTACCATGAAGATAAAGTCAGTTACTGCAGGTGAATAAACTGCACCACCAGCTGAAGGCCCCATAATTAAAGATATTTGAGGAATAACACCTGAAGCTTTTACGTTTCTATAGAAGATTTCGGCATATCCACCAAGAGCATCAACACCCTCTTGAATACGTGCTCCACCTGAGTCCTGAATACCGATTACAGGAATTCTATTATCAAGTGCGAAGTCCATTATCTTACAGATCTTCTTTGCGTGAGCTTCACCAAGTGCACCACCCCAACAAGTAAAATCTTGAGAATAAACAGCGATCTTTTGACCATTAATTTCTGCAATACCTGTTACGACACCATCACCAAGAAACTTCTTCTTTTCCATTCCAAAGTTTACACATCGATGTGTAACAAATTTATCAAACTCGATAAATGTACCTGGATCAACTAATCTTTCGATTCTCTCTCTTGCTGTGTACTTACCTTGGTCATGTTGCTTAGCAATTCTAGCTTCACCACCACCTTGCTCGGCTTCAGCTCTCTTGTTAAGGAGAAAGGCCCTTTTTTCTTCTAATATATTTTCACTGGTTGTCGACATAAACCCTCCACCAACTTCTTTCAAAATTTCATGTTTAAATTATCAGTGCATATTACACCTTTAAAATGCAATTTGCCCAATCACGATGCGTTATTTTATGGGGGTTAAGTCTATGAAATTATAGGAATATAAATAAAAAGGCCCTCGTTGAGGGCCCAAAAGTGTCTATATTTTATTATTGTAAGTTTTTAACTATTCATTACCTGCTTTCGCACGTTTATCTAGTCCATACTTATCAACTTTCATGATTAAACTAGCACGAGACATACCAAGCTCTTTAGCAAGCTTTGATTTATTAAAGTTACATCTCTTAAGCCCTTCACGAATCATAATAATCTCAAGTTCCATAAGTGCGTCTTTAAGTTTTCCAGATGTGTTAACACCTCTAGTTTGCTCAACTGGAGCCGCTCCGTGATCTAGAACCTGTGGACTAAGGATATCAGGTGTAATTGATTTATCATCACCAGCAAGAACAACAAGCCTTTCAACCTCGTTTTCTAACTGACGAACATTTCCTGGCCATGGATAATCAAGCATCTTTTCCATACACTTCTTAGAAAAAGTCTTCATTGGCATGCCTGACTCATCACACTTCTTCTTTAGAAAGTGCTCCATTAAAACAGGAATATCTTCTCTTCTCTCTCTTAGCGGAGGAAGGTTTACATTTAAAACGTTAATACGATAGTAAAGGTCTTCTCTGAACTCACCTTTTGCCATCATTGTTTTAAGGTCTTTATTTGTTGCTGCAATAATTCTCACATCTGTTCTTCTCGACTTATCAGCACCTACTGGTAAGTAAGTACCTTCCTGAAGAACACGTAGAAGCTTAACTTGCATCGATAGTGACGTATCTCCAATTTCATCAAGGAATAATGTCCCACCATTTGCTAGCTCAAATAAACCAGACTTTTCTTTATGAGCACCAGTAAAAGAACCCTTCACGTGACCAAATAATTCAGAATCTAGTAGGTTCTCGTTAAATGCAGAACAGTTAACAGCTAGGAATTGAGCATCTTTACGAGGTGATGCAAAGTGAATTGCTTTAGCAACAAGTTCCTTACCCGTACCGTTTTCACCCTGTACAAGTACAGAAGATTCACTAGTAGAAATTCTTTCAAGTAAAGAGTAAATCTTTTGCATAGCTTTCGATTTACCAATCATATTATGATAACGGAACTTTTCTCCGAGTTCAGAATTAAGCATATGAATTCTTTCTTCTCTTTTAGAAATTTCGACATGGAATGTAGCTACTTCACCGGCAACTAGTTCAACTAGTTCTTTTAGATATTCAATTTCTCTTGGAAATAATCGTCTTGTTTCATTTACACATTCCTGTGCTGCTTCTGGGCTCGCTCCATGCTCAGTAAGTGCGGCCACTAGCTCTTTTTCATCTTCATCACTGAAAGTACTTTTCAAAAAAGGAAAAGCAAAAACAGTTCCCTGATATTCACCTTCAATTTCAATTCTTGTCCCCATCATTTTCACACCCGGAAAATATGAATCAAAGATCATAACTGTTTCACCAGACTGACTTAATTCATCACTAAACCTTTCTACATCGGCCGTAATAAAGTCATAACCATGCGGAAGAGACATCTGTGTTTGAAAGAAAAGGTTCTTAAAATCATAATCCTTATCTTTATGTCCACTTCTTATTTTGAAATGGTTGTCTGCATAGAATACCTCTACACCAAACCACTTATTAATTATTTCTTCGAGCTTAGAAATAACATGTAGTCCATTTAGTTCAGTCCAATTGATCATTGTTAATCTCCGATGTTTATTTTTTTGGCACAAAAACGATATACCAAAGCTTAGTCTGTAAAACTTTTCGGCAGATTTTAATAAAACTTAACTACAAATGATGAAAAAATAGACAAATTCAAAGAAATATTATTAGTTTAATTTACCCCTAAGTAGTTAAGAACACGTGTGAAATATGAACTCATCTTCCAATCTTGAGGTCCCTTAAACATAATACGGTGATCGAGGTTAGAATCGAAAACAAAAGTTTCCGGAACTTTAACAACCCCTAATTTACTCATAGATATCCCAGAAACATCATGAATAACCATAGAATTGCTTGGTAGGTCTTTGAATCTTTTTAGAAACTTTTTAATTTTCATGTCCTCATCTTTAACGGCCATGAAAACGACTTTTACATTCTTTTCTTCGAGCTTACGTGCAAACTCAACGAATTCAGGAAATTCAGCTTCACAAGGTGCACACCATGTTCCCCAAAAATGGACAACAAGACCATTAGAGCTTTGCGCTAAATCTTGTAACTGAACAGGACTATTATCTTCAAAATTAGTTAACTCAACACTAGGGAGTGTTTTTAATATATACGTGCGACTTTCATCAACATAGGTATCAATTTTATTCTTATGATAAATAGAATAACCAAGCGTTATGGCCACAATTATAAAGATGAATGATATTTTTGAAGAAGTACTCATAGCAAATACAATGTGAAATAAAAAAACCCATCATACCTAAATATGATGGGCCTATTTTAGTTTGAATTAATTAAAATATTAATCAACGAAAGCAATATAAGCCATCTTAGAGTTATCACCAACTCTGTTATCAGAAAGCTTCATGATTCTTGTATAACCACCATTTCTTTCTTTAAACTTTGGCCCAAGCTCTGTGAAAAGCTTGTTTACTGCATCTTTATCGTTAAGTTTTTTGAATGCAAGTCTTCTATTAGCTACTGTGTCGTTCTTAGAAAGAGTTACTAACTTTTCTACAACTGGCTTAACAGCTTTAGCTCTAGTAAGAGTTGTCTTAATCATACCGTGGTCAATAATTTCTGACGCAAGGTTTTTAATCATAGAAACTCTGTGTGATGGACTTACACCTAATTTATATTTATGTCTTTGATGTCTCATATCTCTACCTCAACTTATAACAACTTTTAGTTTTCTTCTTTCAGGTCTTGCATAATGCTATCAACTTTCATACCTAGACCAAGTCCCATTTGAGATAATACTTCTTTAATCTCATTTAGTGACTTACGACCAAAGTTCTTAGTTCTTAGCATTTCACCTTCAGTTTTAGAAACTAGCTCATAGATATACTTAATATCTGCGTTCTGCAAGCAGTTTGCAGATCTTACAGACAGTTCAAGCTCAGAAACAGGCTTTAATAGAGCTGCATTAGCTGTATTTTGTTGTTTCTTTGGCTTAGCTTCCATTCTTGTAATTTCTTCTTCATCTTCAAAGCTTAGGAAAACTGCTAATTGATCTCTAAGGATCTTAGCAGAGTATGCAACAGCATCAGATGGCTCAACACCAGCGTTAGTCCATACTTCTAAAGTTAGCTTATCAAAGTCTGTTCTCTTACCAACACGTGAGTTAGTAACTGTATAGTTAACACGTGCAACTGGTGAGAAAAGAGAATCTAGATATACCCAACCGATTGGAAGATCAAATGATTCTTTATTATCTAGAGCAGTAACATATCCTTTTCCTCTAGCAACAAGTAGTTCCATCTTGATTGATCCACCTGTAGATAAGTTACAGATAGCGTGATCAGGATTAAGAACTTCTACGTTAGCTGATTCAGAAATATCACCAGCAGTAACAACACCCTCAACTGATTTCTCAAGAGTTAGAGTTACCTGCTCTTTATCTTTAATTCTAAAGTGTACCTCTTTAAGGTTTAGAATAATCTCAGAAACTTCTTCTTTTACGTTGTTGATTGTACCAAATTCATGTTCAACACCTTCAATTCTAATTGCAACAATAGCTGCACCTTGAAGTGATGAAAGAAGTACACGACGTAATGAGTTCCCAAGAGTTTGTCCATAACCTCTTTCAAGTGGCTTAGCAACGAACTTACCATAAGTCTTAGTTAGCTTATCGTTATCCATTTCCAAAGCTACTGGTCTTATCATTCCTGTCCAATTTTTTGCTGTAAATGTGTCCACAGACAACTCCTTAATAATATAAGTCTATAAATTATACTCTTCTTCTTTTTGGTGCACGACATCCGTTGTGTGGGATTGGTGACCTATCAGCAACAGAAGTAATCTTCAGACCTGCAGCGATGAATGCTCTTACAGCATTTTCTCTACCTGCACCTGGACCTTTAACTCTTACTTCAACGCTTGATAGTCCGTGCTCCATAGCTTTCTTGGCTGCTTCCATTGAAGCCATTTGAGCCGCGAATGGAGTCGACTTCTTAGATCCTCTAAAACCTAGCTGACCTGCAGACGCCCATGAAATTGCGTTACCATTCATATCTGTGAATGTTACGATTGTATTATTGAAAGAACACTGAATATGAGCGATACCTCTCGTGATGTTCTTTTTTACTTTTTTCTTTGAAGCTGTTTTCTTAACCATCATTAACTCCTAACAATTACTTCATTGACTTAATTGACTTCTTACCTGCGATTGCTACTGCTGGCCCCTTACGAGTACGAGCATTAGTAGAAGTTCTTTGACCTCTTACCGGTAGACCTTTTCTGTGTCTAATACCTCTGTAACAACCTAAATCTTTAAGTCTCTTAATGTTAAGACCAACTTCTCTTCTTAAGTCACCTTCTACAGTGTACTCACTTTCAAGAACAAGTCTGATTTCATTTGCTTCTTCTTCAGTAAGTTCGTTTGAACTTTTGTTTAAATCGATGTTTGTTTTTTCTAATACTTCCTTAGCAATCTTTGGTCCTACACCATAAATAGATTGCAGGGCAATTCTCATTACCTTATTTCTAGGAATATCAACACCAAGAATTCTCGCCATAGCTACACTCCTTCCTATTAATTAGCCTTGTCTTTGCTTGTGCTTAGGGTTTTTACATACAACTCTAAGTACGTTTTTTCTTTTAATAACTTTACAATCTTTACACATCGGTTTCACTGATGCTCTAACTTTCATAACTACCTCGTATGTTCTACTACACTAGCGTTTTTTACTTCTATATGTAATTCTTCCCTTCGTTAGATCATACTTGCTGATTTCAACAAGGACCTTATCTCCAGGTAAAATTTTAATAAAGTGCATTCTCATTTTTCCACTAATGTGGGCAATTACCGAATGTCCATTCGGTAGCTTGACTTTAAATTTAGTATTAGGAAGAAGCTCAGTAACTTCCCCTTCAACCTCAATAGTTTCCTGATTACTCATATACTAAAAACCTAAAGTAATTGCTTATATATGACTCATGGCCATATTGCAAGCTCAATCACTTATTTATAAATTATTTAACAACTTTTTTTATATCTTCAAAAATAGCGTCAAGGTCTTTGGTTGCGTCTACCTTAACTAGTCTTCCCTGTGACTCATAATACTCAAGTACAGGCTCAATATTGTCTGTAAAAACCTTCATTCTTGTTCTTACAGTTTCTTCATTATCATCTTTGCGATGCACAAGGTCTTCACCACTTACATCACACTTTCCATCAACTTTCGGTGGTTTAGTTTTAAGGTTATAAATCTCACCACTCTTAGGAGCGACACGACGATTTACAATTCTCTCAACTAAAGTATCGATATTGACTTCAAAATAAACAGCTAATGACTTAACTCCACCCAATAGAGCACTATCAAGATCTTTAGCTTGTACTAAATTACGTGGATAACCGTCAAAAATATATGTCGATTTATCAACAGCACAATTTGCTTTTAATAAATCTAATACAAGCTCGTCACTAACTAACTCACCAGAGTCCATTACTTCTTTGATTTTAGTACCTAGCTCACTTCCTTTAGCAACTTCTGCACGCAGAAGATCACCTGTAGAAACATGATTGTAACCAAGTTCGTTTACAATCTTTTTAGCTTGAGTACCTTTACCTGAACCGGGTGCTCCAATAAGTATTAACTGTGGCGACATATTGACTAGAACCTTCTGTTATTTCCGTTATATTTACCTTTAGACTTATATGATGACTCATATTTGTCAGCAAACATAAACGATTGCACATTCATCATTACTCTAACTGAAACTGAAACAAGGATCAGCATAGATGTTCCACCGAAACGTGTTTGAGCTCCTGTAATTAAAGAAGGCACAATACAAACAACAATAAGGAATAAGGCCCCAAAGAATGACATACGATTTAAAAGTGTATCTAGATATTCTTTAGTTTTATCACCAGGTCTAATTCCTGGGATGAATGCATTATTCTTTTGTAGCATTTCGGAAATTTTCTTAGTTTTGAACTGAATTGGTGCATAGAAATAAGTCATATACACAATCAAAGCTCCAAACAAGATATTAAATAGTAACTGCCCTGGGTATAAACTTTGTTGAATAGTATCAAAGTATGGCTTAAACGCACTATCAGCTGGGATAAATGTCGCAAAAGTTGCAGGTGCAGCAAGTAGAGAAGATGCTAAGATAGGAGGCATAACTCCACCAGTATCAACTCTCATCGGAAGTGTTTGATTCCCTCCGTAAACTCTGTTGTTAACAACTCTTTTTGCATATTGTACTGGAATAGCTCTAAAGGCTCTTTCAATAAATGCAACCACGAAGAACGCAACAACAATTACAGCAGCGAAAGTTAGTAGCTCTAAACCACCCATTTCACCGTTTCTAAATAATGTTATTTTCTGAATTACTTCTGTCGGTAGCTCAACTGCAATACCAGCAAAAATAATCAGTGATACACCATTTTCGAGTCCAAATTCAGTGATTCTCTCACCTAGCCATAGAAGAAACATTGTCCCTGCAGCTAGAGTAATCATTGTAACAACTCTAAAAAGCATACCTGGATCAGGAATAACTCTAGCACCACCTGGTGAAACAAATGTTTCAAACACAGCGGCCATTGAGTAACCCTGTATGCAACAGAGTATTACTGTTGCATACCTAGTCCATTTTTGTATTTTCTTTTGTCCTTCTGAGTCTTCCTGCATCTCTTGGATTTGAGGAATTACCTCACCAAGAAGAGAAAAGATAATAGAAGTAGTAATATAAGGCATAATCCCCAGTGCTAAAACTGAGAATCTCTTGAAGGCACCACCACTAAAAGTGTTGATTAGATCGAAAAGACCTCCGCCTCCAGATTCTGCAAAATATGAAGAAATTGCTTGCGCATCAACCCCTGGAACAGGGATTTGCGCAACCAATCTATATACTACTAATAATAAAAAAGTAAAAAAGACTTTTTTCTTAAGCTCTTCAAGTCTTCCATGAGCATTTGACATCAGACGATCCTTTTTATTTTGTTGCTATTTTTCCACCAGCTTTCTCGATTGCTTCTTGTGCACTCTTAGAAAACTTTTCAATATTAACAAAATTTAACGATTTTGAAAGCTCTCCGTTAGCAAGAATTTTCACAGGACGTCTTTTATCCGCACCCTTAAGAATACCCTTCTCAATTAAAGCTTCTTTTGTAACGTCTCCGCCATCAAATTTCGCTTCTAGAGTAGCTAGAGAAACTTCAGCATATACTGTTTTAAATGGAGCGTTAGAAAATCCTCTCTTTGGTAGACGCATGTATAATGGCATGTTCCCACCTTCGAAACCAGTTCTTACACCA
This sequence comes from Halobacteriovorax vibrionivorans, assembly GCF_003346865.1. Lineage (NCBI taxonomy): Bacteria > Pseudomonadati > Bdellovibrionota > Bacteriovoracia > Bacteriovoracales > Halobacteriovoraceae > Halobacteriovorax > Halobacteriovorax vibrionivorans. The sequence goes on from NZ_QDKL01000001.1 coordinate 802,478, forward strand.
CCACCGGCACGAGCTTTTTGACCTTTATGACCTTTACCAGCTTGAGTACCTTGTCCTGAACCTTGTCCACGACCAATTCTCTTGATGTTCTTATGTGCACCCTTTGGGCTTTTTAAGTTATTTAAAGTTAACATATCTACCTCTTATTCCTGGATGTCTAAAAGGTGAATTACCTTTTTGATCATTCCTCTAACAGCTGATGTATTTTCTAAAGTCTTAGATGTACCTGTTTTTCTAAGTCCTAGACCTCTAACTGTAGCTTTTTGCTTTTCGTTGCACTTAATAGTACTTTTCTTCAATGTAACTGTAATTGTTTTCGCTGTCATATCAACCTCAATTAACCTTTAATTCTTAAGCCCTTAGCTTCTTTACCACGTACTCTTGCAACTTCTTCAACTGATCTTAGTTGTGCTAGAGCATCAAATGTCGCCTTAACGATATTGTGTGGGTTATTACCTCTAAGTGACTTAGTTAGAACGTCTTTAACACCTGCAAGCTCAAGAATTGAACGACATGCACCAGCAGCCTTAACCCCTGTACCTTCTGCGGCAGGCTTGAAAAGGATCTGACCAGCATCGAACTCACCCATAACTGTATGTGGGATTGTTCCACCATCAACAGGTACTGAAATCATACTTTTTTGAGCCGCTTGTGTTGCTTTTCTGATTGCTTCAGGAACTTCTTTTGCTTTCCCTAGACCAAAACCAACGCGACCTTTCTTATCACCAACGATCATTAGAGCACTAAAAGAAAATCTTCTACCACCCTTCATAACCTTTGCAACTCTGTTTACAGCAACAACTCTTTCCTCAAGCTCAACATCCATTCCGTTATTATTTTGACGTTTTTTAGATGGAGCTCTTTTAGAAGCTTTCTTCTTAGGTTCTGCTTTTACTGTTTTTTCAACGCTTTTATTTTCTTCAGACATCACTTACTCCTAAATTTGAATTCCATTTTCTCTAGCAGATTCAACAACAGCTTTAATTACACCGTGGTATTTAAGTCCGTTTCTGTCGAAAACAGCAGTTGAAATATTCTTAGCTTTTAAGTTTTCAGCAAGTTTAGCACCTACAAGTTGAGCACCTGCAACATTACACTTTCCTTCTACTGCGTTCTTACCATAAGTTTGAACACTGAAAAGAGTCTTGTTAGCTTCATCATCAATAACTTGTACAGTGATGTGCTTGTTTGTACGGTTTACAGATAGACGTGGTCTTTCTGCATTACCAGCAACTTTTTTACGAATTGCAAGTTTTCTTCTAATTCTTCTAGCTGTACTTGCTTTACCAGCTTTACCATAAGGTTTTCTAATCATTTTAGTCTCCTCACCCTAGGCCCTAACCGCGGGCCATTCTCAGGCTACATATTTATTACTTACCGCCAGATTTACCAGCTTTTCTAACAATGTGCTCTTCAGCGTATTTAACACCTTTACCTTTATATGGCTCTGGTGGTCTGAATGAACGGATTTTTGCAGCAGCAAATCCAAGAAGCTCTTTATTTGGTCCAGTAAGTTCAATCTCATTCTTAGTTACTTTTGCAGCAACTGTTTCTGGAAGAACGTACTCGATTGGGTGAGAGTAACCAAGGTTAAGTGTCATTGTGTTTCCACTTACTGACGCCTTGTAACCAACACCGTTGAACTCAAGCTTTCTTGTAAAACCATCAGTAACACCTGTTACCATGTTAGAGATGATTTGTCTTGCTGTACCCCACATTGCACGAGACTTTTTTGACTCGTCAATTGGGTTTACTTTTACTTCGTTACCTTCATGTGAAAGAGTTACTAAATTATTAAAAGTATACTCTAGTTCACCTTTAGGCCCTTTAACCGATACTGTTGTACCGTTTATTGATACCTGAGTTTTCTCAGGAACTATTACCGGGTTTTTTCCTACACGTGACATTACTCGCTCCCTACTACCAAATATTACAGATTACTTCACCACCAACTTTTGTCGCTCTCGCTTCTCTATCAGAAATAATTCCTTTAGAAGTTGATAGGATTGAAGTACCTAGACCACTGATTACTCTAGAGATATCTTTATAACCACGGTACTGTCTTAGACCTGGCTTAGATACTCTTTGAAGACCAACAATAGCGTTATCTTTTAGTAGTACTTTAATTCTTATATCTGACTGGCTTTTTGCAATAATTTTGAATGAACGAATATATCCTTCGTCCTTCATAACTTTACAAACACCAGCTTTCATTTTTGATGCTGGGAACTCAACTCTATCGTGTCCAGCATTAATTGCATTTCTAATTCTTGTTAACATATCTGAAATAGGATCAGTCATCATAATCTCGTCTCCTCTACCATCACCAGCTTGACTTAGTTACACCTGGGATCATCCCTTTAAGTGCTAACTCTCTAAATTGAATTCTTGATAATCTGAACTTTCTATAGAAAGCACGTGGACGACCAGTCAGTTCACATCTATTTCTTACTCTAATTTGAGCTGAATTTCTTGGAAGCTTTTGAAGTCTGATCATCGCTTCAAATCTCTCTTCATCAGAAAGTTTTTCGTTGATGATAGCAGCCTTAAGTTCTTTTCTTAAAGCACCATATTTTTCAGCAAGCTTAGCTCTTTTCTTGTTACTTTCAATTTTCGCTTTTCTAGCCATTACTATATCCTCTATTACTTGTTGAAAGGCATACCAAAAAGGTTTAGTAGCTCTCTACCTTCTTCGTTGTTTCCAGCAGTTGTTACGATTGAGATCCCTAGACCTCTTACTTTATCAATTTGATCGTAAGAAATTTCTGGGAAAATAATCTGCTCTTTTAAACCTAAAGTATAATTACCCTGTCCATCGAAACCTTTAGAAGAAACACCTCTAAAGTCACGAACTCTTGGAAGAGTAATATTAACAAGTCTATCAAGGAATTCGTACATTCTCTCACCACGAAGAGTAACATTTGCACCTAGAGGCATACCTTCTCTAACTTTGAAACCTGCAACAGACTTTCTAGCCTTTGCAACAACTGGCTTTTGACCAGTAATAGTTCCAAGATCCTTAACAATCGACTGAACAACTTTAGAGTTAGTAACTGCGTCTCTTGTACAACAGTTAACCACTATCTTTTCTAGCTTAGGAATCTGGTTAACATTCTTATAACCAAACTTCTCAGTCATTTTATTTTTAATTTCATCATTATAAAGTTTTCTGAATCTACTCATATCTGCCTCTACCCTTAACTCAGTTCTGATCCACAAGAAACAGCGACTCTAACTTTCTTTCCATCTTTTTCTTCAAATCTTACTCTTGTAGCCTTTTTTGTTTTTGGGCTTACAACAGCAACATTAGAGATGTGAAGAGGCGCTTCGATATCAACGATACCGCCTGCTGGGTTCTCTTGAGTTGGTTTAATTGCTTTTTTTACTAGATTAACACCACCAACATAAACAACTTTGGTCTTGAAATTAATTTTCTTAACTTCACCAGTTTTGCCTCTGTCTTTTCCTGTTAAAACTACAACATTATCATTAACTTTTAGCTTTTGCATAACTTCCTCACTGAACCTTGATTATAGAACTTCCGGGGCCAAAGAACAGATCTTAGTGAAACTTCTGTTTCTTAATTCTCTAGCTACAGGACCAAAAATACGTGTCCCTACTGGTTCATTGTTATTATTTAGAATTACAACACTGTTCTTATCAAATCTGATGTAAGAACCATCTTCTCTTCTAATTGGGTACTTAGTTCTAACGATAACTGCTTTCTTAACGTCACCCTTTTTAATTTTTCCACCTGGAAGAGCTTGCTGAACTGCTACTACAATAATGTCACCAAGATTTGCGTTCATTCTTTTTGAACCACCAAGAACCTTGATACACTTTACTTCTCTAGCTCCAGAGTTATCAGCAACTTCTAACTTAGTTTGCATCTGAATCATTTCTAACTCCTAAAATAGGCTTATTAAGCCATTACTTATTTACCTTTAACAGTTCCCACTTTTTGAGTTTTGAATAAGGTTTACTTTCAATAATTGTTACATTGTCACCTAGACTTGCTTCAAAACTTTCGTTATGAGCATGGTATTTCTTAGTTTTTGTAACGAACTTACTGTATACAGGGTGCTTAAAACGTCTAGCAACGTTAACAACTACAGTTTTATCATTCTTTACAGAAACAACTACACCATCTAGCTTTCTTTTAAACGTTTTTGTACTCATGGTTATTCACCTTTAGCTTTCTTTGCTGTTAATAATTTAGCAATATTCTTTTTTGCAATTTTTAGCTGATGAGGCTTTTCGATTCCACTTGTCGCTTTTGACATGTTCATATCGAAGATAGCTCTTCTCATTTCAGTAACTTTTGCATCAATTTCTTTACCGCTTAAACCGCTTACTTCTTTATAATCTAACTTTTGCATAACTTCCTCTAACGATTAAAGTTCCTGTTGCTCTCTAGAAATGATTCTAGTTTTAACAGGCAGCTTGTACATAGCAAGCTTAAGTGCTTGTTTACTTAGCTCAGGATCAGTATGCTTAATTTCAAACATTACTCTTCCTGGTTTTACTACTGCAACCCAAGAATCTGGAGAACCTTTACCTTTCCCCATACGAACTTCAGCTGGCTTCTTAGTTAGGACTTTATCTGGAAAGATTTTGATCCAAACGTTACCACCTCTTTTGATCTTTCTTGTCATTGCAATACGGGCAGCTTCAATCTGACGGTTAGTTATATACCCACATGACAGGGCTTGTATAGCAAATTCGCCGAACGTGATAGTATTTCCACGGTTTGCTTTCCCTTTCATTCTTCCTTTCTGCTGCTTACGCCACTTTACTTTTTTTGGACTTAACATATTTACCTCAATAAATTCAATTCATTAACGAATTTCCAACTACTTGTAAATCTCACCCTTATAAACCCAAACTTTAACACCGATAATACCGTATGTTGTTTGTGCTTCAGCAGTGTTGTAATCAATATCTGCTCTAAGAGTGTGTAGAGGAACTTTTCTCTCTGTATAACCTTCTGCTCTTGCCATCTCAGCTCCGCCTAAACGACCTGCTGTTCTAACACGAATACCTTTAACACCAGCTCTGAATGCTGACTGCATAACTTTCTTCATTGCTCTTCTGAAAGCTACACGTTTCTCAAGCTGACCTGCGATATTCTCAGCAATTAACTTTGCTTCTGCATCTGGTCTTTTAACTTCTGCAATATTGAAGATTAGAGTCCCTTTAGTAAGTTTCTTAAGGTCGTTTCTAATTTTCTCAATTCCTGCACCTTTTTTACCAATTGCTACACCTGGCTTAGCTGTATAAACAGTAACCTTAACCTGGTTTGAAGTTCTTGATAACTCGATGTTAGCTACAGAAGCATTCTTCATGTTCTTTTCAATGTAGTTTCTAATTGCAAGATCTTCGTGAAGTGTTTCACCGTATTCTTGATCGTTAGCAAACCAATTTGAGTGCCATGACTTAATATAACCTAATCTAAAACCGTATGGATGTACTTTTTGTCCCATAATTTATCCTATGCTTCTTTTAGTTCAACTGTTATGTGACTAGTTCTTTTTCTAATTCTGAATGCGCGACCCTGAGCTCTTGGCTGGATACGCTTTAAAGTTGGACCTTCGTCCGCTTTAATGATTGAAACAACTAAGTTGTCTAAATCATATTTTTCAGAATCAGCTGCGATTGCTAATCCACTATTAATTAATTTTGTTAAAACAAGTGCAATTTCTTTCTTCTCTTGGAAACGTAAAATCTTTAACGCTTCAGAAGCTTTCTTCTTTCTAATTAGATCGCAAACCTGTCTTACTTTTCTTGGCGCGATACCAACTCTACTGTTTCTAACTGTAATGGCCATCTGACCTTCTCCTTATTCAACTGTAACTTAACTACTTTTTCTTGCCTTTCTTATCTGCACCGTGACCATAGTAAGTTCTTGTAAGTGCAAATTCACCTAACTTATGTCCGATCATATTGTCTGTAACATAAACTGGTATGAATTTCTTACCGTTGTGAACGGCAAATGTAAGTCCAATAAACTCAGGAACAATCGTTGATCTTCTAGACCATGTCTTGATCACTTTGTTACCTTTATTACCTTCTTCTTGCATTTGTAGAGCTTTTTTCATTAAGCTAATATCAACAAATGGTCCTTTTTTAAGTGAACGGGCCATATTAATCTCCTACTACTTTCTTCTCTTAACGATGAACTTATCAGTTCTCTTATTAGTTCTAGTCTTGTAACCCTTAGTTGGTGTTCCCCATGGTGAAATTGGATGACGTCCACCTGAAGTTCTACCTTCACCACCACCGTGTGGGTGATCAACTGGGTTCATAGCAACACCACGTACAGTTGGTCTAAATCCAAGCTTTCTCTTACGTCCAGCTTTACCAATGTTACGTTTTTCGTGATCTAGGTTACCTACCTGACCAATAGTTGCCATACATACTAATTCAACTTTTCTAAGCTCACCTGATGGCATTCTAAGAAGAGCAAATTTACCCTCTTTTGCCATGATTTGTACGTAAGAGCCTGCAGAACGTGCTAATTGACCACCAGCTCCTGGGTACATTTCAACGTTGTGTACAAGAGTACCAACTGGAATGTCCTTAAGCTTCTTAGCATTTCCTACTTTAATATCTGCATCTGCAGATGCGATAACTTTATCACCTACTTTAAGTCCAAGAGGAGCTAGGATATAGCTCTTCTCACCATCGTGGTATGCGATAAGTGCGATATTACAAGTTCTGTTTGGATCATATGAGATCGCTTGAACTGTTGCAGGGATATCCATTTTGTTTCTTTTGAAGTCGATAATTCTATATCTTCTCTTAACTCCACCACCTCTGTGTCTAACAGTGATACGTCCAGAGTTATTTCTACCTGCAAAATTTTTCTTAACTGATGTTAGACCTTTAACCGGCTTTACATCTTTTGTTAACTCATCACTATTTAGGACTTGCATCTTTCTTAGTGAAGGAGTTGTTGGTTTAAATCTTTTAATACCCATAATTTCCTCAGCTAACTAGTTAAACACCTTTAAAAAATTCAATCTTTTGACCTTCCGCTAATTGAACGAAAGCCTTCTTGAATTTACTAGTCTTTTTTACACCTTTACCAGCTCTTTTAATTTTACCTGGAGTGATGTTTGTCTTTACATTTAATACTTTCACATCATAAAGCGCTTCAACTGCATTCTTAATTTGATGCTTGTTAGCTTTAAGATCAACAACAAAACCAAATCTGTTGTAGTTATCTGTAGCTACAGAAGTCTTTTCAGTGATAAGTGGTTTCTTTAATACATTTTCTAACGTCGCCATAATTACACCAACTTATTTAATAGGGTTTCTAATGCACTCTTTTCAATAACTAGGTTTTCGAATTTAACCGCTTCGTATACAGAGAAACCTTCAACGGCCATCCCTTTACCCCACTGTAAGTTCTTCACTGCTCTAAGAGCTGGTGAGTTTTTATCAGCAGTTACTACTAAAGCCGGTAGTAAACCTTTACCATTTAAAAGATTGTACATTTCTTTAGTTTTACCAGTTGATTCAATCGTATCTACTACTGTCAACTTTCCTGCTTGGAGTTTGTCAGCAAGAATAGATTGAATAGCAACCTTTGCCATTTTCTTATTAACTTTTTGAACGTAGCTTCTTGGGCTAGGACCGTGAACAGTTCCACCGCCTACCATAAGAGACGATCTAATAGAACCTTGACGTGCTCTACCTGTACCTTTTTGTTTGAATGGCTTAATACCACCACCGCTAACATCTGAACGACCTTTAACACAAGCATTACCTTGTCTTCTTCCCGCTAGAGTAGCTTTAACAACTTGGTGTACAGCCGCTACGTTAATATCTTCAGCAGTTAGACTTACGTTTGTAGTAAGCTTTCCCGCTTCTTCTAATTTTGCATTTAATACTGTTACATCACTCATAACTATTACCTCAGTCTACTATTACTTCTTAAGTGCTTTTGCAATTCTTACAAAACCGTTTTTAGAACCAGGAACTGATCCCTTAAGTAGCATGTATCCTTTATCTTGATTAACTTCAACAACCTTGATGTTTTGAATAGTTTTTGTCTCACTACCCATGTGACCAGGCATTCTTTTGTTCTTCCAAACTTTACCAGGAGTCGCTCTGTTACCGATCGAACCACCACGTCTGTGGAATTTCGAACCGTGAGTTGCAGGTCCACCTTTAAAGTTGTGTCTCTTCATTTGACCTTGGAAACCTTTACCTTTAGATGTTCCTGTTACGTCAACATATGTAGAAGCTTCAAATGACTCAACTGAAAGATCTTTACCTAAGTTAGCAGCATCTACACCTTGAGCTGTAACTTCTGCAAATCTTACAAAGTTATTCTCAACGTTAGCTGACTTAAGGTGACCCTTAGTTGCTTTATTAAGTAGTTTTTCTCTTTTTTCGTAGTAACCAACTTGGTAAGCTTCGTACCCATCTTTATCTAGAGTCTTAACTTGAGTTACTTTATTAGGAATAAGTTTGATTACTGTTACTGGAACGTGGTTACCAGCTTCATCAAAGATTCTTGTCATACCAGCTTTAACACCATAGATAGTATTAAGAGCTAGTGAACTAGATGATTCAGTAGCAGCTGTCTCAACTGCTTGAGTTTCTTCTGTCATTTTGCCTCCACAGCATCACTCTTCTCCAAGAGATGCATGCATGGTTAATAATAAAATTTTTTTAGTTTATACTAGTACTTGATTTCAACGTCAACACCAGCTGATAGATCTAATTTCATTAGGCTATCAACAGTCTGTTGAGTTGGATCAACAATATCAATTAGTCTCTTGTGTGTTCTCATTTCAAATTGCTCACGAGATTTTTTATCTTTGTGAGGTGATCTAAGAACAGTAAATTTATTAATTTCTGTTGGTAATGGGATTGGTCCCGCTACTCTAGCGCCTGTTTCTTTAGCTGTTTGAACGATCTCATCTACAGAGCTATCAAGAAGCTTGTGATCATATGCGCGCAATTTAATTCTTAACTTAGAAGCTTTCATACACATCCTATTAATCAATTTTAAAAGTTGAATTTGACTTTTATATGTTTTTTGGGCCTATTGTCAAATTATTTTTACGCTAGGCCATATATTTTTTACGCATCAACCAATTTTTCTCATAAAAAAAGGGTGGCCCTTAAGACCACCCTCTTTATATACAATAAAATTAGTCTAGAATTTCAGATACTGTACCAGCACCAATTGTTCTACCACCTTCACGGATCGCGAACTTAAGACCTTTTTCCATCGCAATTGGAGTAATTAAATCTACTGCGAATGAAGTATTGTCTCCTGGCATTACCATCTCAACTCCGTCTGCAAGTGTAATATCACCTGTTACGTCTGTTGTTCTGAAGTAAAATTGTGGTCTATAACCTTTGAAGATTGGAGTGTGACGTCCACCTTCATCTTTTGAAAGGATATATACTTCACAGTTGAACTTCGCGTGTGGAGTTACTGATCCTGGCTTAACTAGACACTGACCACGTAGTACTTCTTCACGCTTTACACCACGTAGAAGTAGACCAACGTTATCACCTGCACGACCTTCGTCAAGAAGCTTTCTGAACATCTCAACACCTGTTACAGTTGTCTTAGTTGTTTCTTTAATACCAACGATTTCGATTTCTTCGTTTACCTTGATAATCCCTCTTTCAACACGTCCTGTACAAACTGTACCACGTCCTGAGATTGAGAATACATCTTCTACTGGCATTAGGAAGTCTAGATCTGTTGCTCTAGCTGGAGTTGGGATATACTCATCAACTTGTGCCATAAGCTCTAGTACTTTATCTTTACCAATTGCATCGTCTCTCATTTCAAGAGCTGCTAGTGCCGAACCAGCTACGATAGGAATATCGTCACCTGGGAAGTCGTAAGAAGATAGAAGCTCTCTTACTTCCATTTCTACTAGCTCAAGTAGTTCTTCATCATCTACTTGGTCTACTTTATTTAAGAATACTACGATCGCTGGTACACCTACCTGACGTGCAAGAAGGATGTGCTCTCTTGTTTGTGGCATTGGCCCATCAGCCGCTGAACAAACTAAGATTGCTCCGTCCATTTGTGCTGCACCTGTAATCATGTTCTTTACATAGTCAGCGTGACCTGGACAGTCTACGTGTGCGTAGTGTCTTGTTGCTGTTTCATACTCAATGTGTGAAGTATTGATTGTAATACCTCTAGCTTTTTCTTCTGGTGCCGAATCGATTTCGTCGAATTTTCTTACGTCACCACCAAGTGCGTTCGCTAGTGTAATTGAAATTGCCGCTGTAAGAGTTGTCTTACCGTGGTCAACGTGCCCGATCGTACCAATGTTTACGTGGGGCTTACTTCTGTCAAAAGATTCTTTTGCCATTTTTTACTCCTGCTTTTTGTTAAAAAAAATCTAAAGTGTTTTAGATGTATATTCCTCGTTTTTCAAGTATTTCTTTCGCCATTTTCATAGGAATTTCCTCATAACGATCAAAGTTCATCGTAAAGTTGGCCCTTCCCTGTGATTTCGAGCGTATATCTGTTGAGTAACCAAACATTTCAGATAAAGGAACTTCAGCATCAATCACTTCTTTATCTTGCTTTGCACTCATGGCGTGAATTTTTCCACGCTTTGTATTTATATCTGAAATAATATCCCCAGTGTAATCAGTTGGAGTTACTACTTCTAGGCTCATTTTAGGCTCAAGTAAAGATAATCCAGCATTACGACATGCTTCTCTAAATGCGTTTGAAGCTGCAATAGCATATGCAACTTCAGAGCCTTCTTCTTCATTAAAGTTTGCTGCGACTAATTTAGCCTTAATATTTATAAATGGATACCCAGCAAGTGCTCCCCCCATTGAAGTATCTTTGATACTTTTCTCAATAGCATTTAAGAAGTCTTGTGGTAGATCACGCTTAGTTAGAGCTGTTTCAAATTGAACACCAGACTGATGATCCGTTGGCTCAACCTCAACAACAGCATGGCCATACACCATCTTTCCACCTTGCTCGCGGTTAAATGTATCTTCGGCCTTAGCCGTACCTGTAATACTCTCTCTATAAGAAACCTGAGGATCTCCTACTCGTATACCAACTTTAAATTCACGCTCAAGACGATCACAAATAATCTCTAAGTGAAGCTCGCCCATACCAAAAATTAGAAGCTGACCAGTTTCTTTATTATGTTGATAAGTAAACGAAGGATCTTCTAGCTTTAGCTGACTTAAAGAAGTCATTAACTTCTTTTCATCATTTGTCGTTTTAGGCTCAATGGCAACTGAAATTACAGACTCTGGAAATTCCATAAGGTCGAAAATAATTGTACGGTTTTCCGCACAAAGAGTTTCACCTGTTACAGTTTCTTTTAATCCAGAAATTGCAATAATATCACCAGCTTTTGCTTCTTGGAGTTCAGTTCTCTTAGCAGCATGCATTTGAAGAATTTTATTAACTCTTTCACGCTTACCTTTATGAGGATTATATACCTGTGCTCCAGCCTTAAGAGAACCTGAATAAATTCTGAAGAATGTTAAAGAACCAACAAATGGATCCGTTGCAATCTTAAACGCAATCCCTGAAAATGCATCTTCAGTATCTGGTCTTCTTACCTCTTCCTTATCATGATTCTTTCCATTCACACCCTTTACTTCACCACGATCAATTGGTGAAGGTAGGTAGTCGCGAACTGCATCGAGAAGTGGTTGGACACCCTTGTTTTTAAAAGCAGAACCACAAAGAACTGCAACAAATTCGTGATTAATAACTGCTTCACGAATAGACTTTGAAATTCTTTCTGCAGATATAGACTCACCCGACAGATAATCCTCTGCTAATTGGTCATCAAAGTCTGCCAAAGTTTCAATTAATTCCTCATGGGCCATTTGTGCATCATCTTGCATATCTTGTGGAATTTCTTCAACAACAACAGTTGAGCCCAGGTCTTCATCTTTAAAAAGAATGGCCTTCATATTTACAAGGTCAATAACACCTTTAAAAGTATCTTCTGCACCAATTGGCAATTGAATTGCTGCTGCAGTTTTACCAAGCTTTGTTCTAATCTCTCCAAGACACATTTCAAAGTCAGCACCAACACGGTCCATCTTGTTAACAAATGCAATTCTTGGAACGCTATACTTATCAGCCTGGCCCCATACAGTCTCTGACTGTGGCTCTACACCGGCCACAGCATCAAATACACCAATTGCCCCATCAAGAACTCTAAGAGCTCTCTCAACCTCAATTGTGAAGTCTACGTGACCTGGAGTATCGATAATATTAATATTTGTTTTCTTCCACATACAAGTCGTAGCAGCGGAAGTAATTGTGATACCACGCTCTTGCTCCTGAACCATCCAGTCCATAGTCGCAGCACCATCATGCACTTCTCCAATCTTATGACTCTTACCCGTATAATAAAGAATACGCTCAGTAGTTGTCGTCTTTCCGGCATCAATATGCGCCATAATACCGATATTTCGAATATTTTCTAAACTCATAATAAGTCCTTAAAAATTTAATAAAATGCAGACATATAATTAACACAAACAAGGCAGTTTAGGTAGGAATAAAAAAGGGCCTCAATAGAGGCCCTTTATAGTTTATTATGAAATTTGCTTAATTTTATCTTGTTAGATTAATAACAGATTACCACTTAAGGTGAGCAAATGCTTTGTTAGCTTCTGCCATCTTGTAAGTGTCTTCACGCTTCTTAACAGCTCCACCTCTACCTTGAGAAGCGTCGATGATTTCGTCTGATAGTTTTTCAACCATAGTTCTACCACCACGAGCTCTTGCGTAATCTCTTAGCCATCTAAGTGCTAAAGATTGTCTTCTGTTATTTCTAACTTCAACTGGAATTTGGTAAGTTGCACCACCGATACGACGAGACTTTACCTCTACCGCTGGCTTAATGTTAGAAAGTGCTTTTTTGAATACTTTTAAAGGCTCTTCACCAGTCTTTGACTCAACTCTTTGAAGTGCTCCATAAAAGATTTTTTCAGCAACTGACTTTTTCCCATCTTTCATAATTGCGTTTACACATTTTGCAACAACAACGTCTTGAAAAATTGGATCAGGTAGTACTTCTCTAGTCTGTGCTCTATTTTTTCTACTCATATTATTTCTCCTTCACCGGAAACAGATTTAACTGATCGATTACTCACCTCAGGCCATTACGCAATCGGTGTCAATTAGTTAACTAAATTACTTTTTAGGCTTTTTACAACCGTACTTAGATCTTCTCTGACCTCTTTTATCAACACCTTGGCAGTCTAATGTACCTCTAATAGTGTGATAACGAACCCCTGGAAGGTCTTTTACTCTACCACCACGAATCATAACGATCGAGTGTTCTTGTAGATTGTGTCCTTCACCACCAATGTATGAAGTAACTTCAAATCCACTTGTTAGTTTTACCCTACAAACCTTTCTCATCGCTGAGTTTGGTTTCTTAGGAGTAGTTGTATATACTCTTGTACATACACCGCGTCTTTGTGGACACGCTTTTAAGGCAGGTGATTTAGTTTTTTCAAACTTATCAGTTCTACCTTTTCTAATTAATTGGTTAATCGTAGGCATTTCCGCTCCTTAACTACAACAAATTTCAAAGATAAAATTAGGCTTTAGCCCATAATAAACTATAGAGGGATGGTGTAACACACCACCCCTCATATAAGCAAGTTTTTATAACATTAATGTAGAAGTTTCTTCAACTGAAGACTCTTCTTCAACAAATGCTTCATAATCACGGTACTTAGAGATACCAGAACCTGCTGGAATCAGGCGGCCCATAAGTACGTTTTCTTTAAGACCGCGAAGCATATCTTTCTTACCTTCAAGTGAAGCTTGAGTAAGAATCTTCGTTGTCTCTTGGAATGAAGCAGCTGATAAGAATGAATCAGTTGAAAGAGCTGCCTTAGTAATACCAAGTAGAACTGGTCTAGCTTGAGCTGGCTCATATCCATCAGCAACTAGTTCTTCGTTCGTAGTTAGTAATTCTGCTTTAGTTACAGAGTCACCAACAACAAATGTAGAGTCACCTGGATCAGTTACTTCAACTTTCTTAAGCATTTGAGAAACAATTACCTCGATGTGCTTATCATCAATATCAACACCCTGTAGGCGGTAAACAGCTTGAATTTCATCAACGATGTAACCAGCAAGTTCCTTAATACCTAAAACTCTTAGGATATCATGTGGGTTAGCTGGACCATCCATAATAGCTTCACCAGAACGGATGTAGTCACCTTCGTTAACTGTTACGTAACGACCCTTAGGGATTGTGTAAACAACTGGATCTGAACCATCTTCAGGTCTAATTAGAACTCTTCTAGAACCTCTAACCTCTGCACCAAACTCAATAGTACCTGTAACATCGGCAATTTGAGATGCATTAGTTGGCTTTCTAGCTTCGAAAAGTTCTGCAACTCTTGGAAGACCCCCTGTAATATCTTTTGTTTTCGTTGTTTCACGAGAAACTTTAGATAATACACCACCAATTTCAACTTCATCACCTTCAGTTACAGTAAGAGTTGCTCCTACTTGAAGACGGTATGTTGCTTGACGGTTTGTTCCAGGAACAATTACTGGGTTTCCATCAGCATCAAGAATGGAAATTCTTGGCTGTAGAGAAGGATCCTTAGTTTCCATTACAGTTCTTTGAGTTAGACCAGTTACTGCATCTGTTTGCTCTGCAATAGTTGCACCAACAACTAGGTCTTCAAATTTAACTGTACCAGCTACTTCTGTTAGAAGTGGAATCGCAAACGGGTCCCATTCAATCAGAGTATCCCCTACGTTTACTTCGTCACCTTCTTTGAAGTGTAACTTAGCACCGTAAGTTGCTGGATATTTTTCTTTTTCAACTCCACGTGCATCTTTGATGATTAGCTCACCAGTCTTATTCATAATAAGAAGACCGTTTTGAGTTTCAGCAGTGATAACGTTGTTAAATACAACCTTACCAGACGTACGAACTGTTGTTTTATTTACTTGTGCACCAGCAGTTGCAGTACCACCAACGTGGAAAGTACGCATTGTAAGCTGTGTACCAGGTTCACCAATTGATTGAGCGGCAATAACACCAACTGCTTCACCAACTGAAACCATTGTACCGCGAGCAAGGTCACGACCAAAACATGCAGCACAGAACCCATGTCTTTCGTTACAAGTCAGAACTGATCTAACTTTGATTTGGTCAACTTCATTTGCTTCTAGCATTTCAAGGTCTTTTTCAGTTAGTAAGTGACCTGATTGAAGAACTTCATTACCTTCAGCTGAGATAACTGGAGCTGCTGTTACACGGCCCATAGCTCTAGATGCTACGTGCTCAACAACTTCACCAGACTCAATACGTGAAGTAAGAGTAATTCCGTCAGTCGTACCACAGTCTTCATTTCTGATAATACCATCTTGAGCTACGTCAACTAGACGTCTCGTTAGGTAACCAGAGTTTGCTGTCTTTAGGGCAGTATCGGCTAGACCTTTACGTGCACCGTGTGTAGACGTGAAGTACTGAAGTGCCGATAAACCTTCACGGAAGTTTGAAGTAATTGGCGTTTCAATAATTTCACCTGATGGTTTGGCCATTAGACCCCTCATGGCAGCAAGCTGTCTCATCTGCTGAGCAGAACCCCTTGCACCTGAGTTTGCCATCATATATAGAGCGTTGAATGAAGGAGCGTATACTGGCTCTTCACCTTCTTTCTCAGATGTAAATTCATCAGTTGAAATTTTCTCAAGCATAACCTTAACAAGCTTTTCTGTTGTTTGTGACCAAACATCAACGACTTTGTTATATCTCTCACCGTTAGTGATTGAACCTTCGTTATACTCTTCAGTAATTGCGCTAACTTCATCGTGAGCTTCTTGTAGGATACCTTCTTTTTCAGATGGGATTTCCATATCAACAACGTTAATCGAAATACCTGCTTTCGTAGCGTTGCTGTAACCAAGCTGCATAAGACCATCAGCAAGAAGAACAGTATCTTTTTCAGATCCTCTTCTGTAAGCAAGGTCTAGAAGTTTAACTAGCTCTTTCTTCCCTAGGATAATGTTTACATCAGCAAAGTTTAAGCATGATGGAACAATATCGAATACGAAAGTACGACCAACAGTTGTTTCGTGAACAACACCATCGATACGAACTTTAATAGGTGCTTGAAGGTGTAGGTTACCTGAGTGGTAAGCAAACTGAGCTTCTTCTTTAGAAGAGAAAGTTTTCCCGTACCCACGAGCATATGGTCTCTCACGAGTCATGTAGTAAAGACCAAGAACGATATCCTGAGATGGAGTAATAATTGGAGAACCATCTTTTGGAGAAAGAATATTATTTGTCGACATTGCAAGAACACGACACTCAATTTGAGCTTCAAGTGATAGAGGAACGTGAACGGCCATCTGGTCACCATCGAAGTCGGCGTTGAATGCTGTACATACAAGAGGGTGAAGACGAATCGCTTTCCCTTCAATAAGTACTGGTTCGAAACCTTGGATACCAAGTCTGTGAAGAGTTGGTGCACGGTTAAGAAGTACTGGGTGTTCTTGTACAACTTCTTCAAGGATATTCCATACTTCTTCTTTTTGTTGCTCAACCATACGCTTAGCAACTTTAATCGTAGTACAGTGTCCTTTATCAATTAGTTTGTTGTAGATAAATGGCTTGAAAAGCTCAAGTGCCATAAGTTTAGGTAGACCACACTGGTGAAGTCTTAAACTTGGACCAACAACAATTACAGAACGTCCTGAGTAGTCAACACGCTTTCCAAGAAGGTTTTGACGGAAACGTCCTTGCTTACCTTTTAACATATCAGAAAGAGATCTTAGTGGACGCTTGTTAGCACCAGTAAATACTTTACCACGACGACCATTATCAAAAAGAGCATCTACTGCTTCTTGAAGCATTCTCTTTTCGTTTCTAATGATGATTTCAGGAGCATTAAGTTCTTTAAGTCTTCTTAGACGGTTGTTTCTGTTGATAACACGTCTGTATAGATCGTTAAGATCTGAAGTTGCAAAACGTCCAGCTTCTAGAGGAACTAGAGGTCTTAAGTCTGGTGGAAGAATTGGAACTACATCCATCATGAACCACTCAGGCTTGTTTTCAGACTTCATAAGAGATTCAACAACTCTTAATCTCTTAACAAACTTTGTTCTTGCCATTTCTGTTGTAGCATTAGCAAGACCACGTCTTAAGTTTTTGTTTTCTAAATCGATATCAAGCTTAGAAAGTAGTTCTTGAACAATCTCTCCACCCATACCAGCTTCAAAGTCAATTCCTTGATCTTTAAGTTCCCAGTATTGTTGTTCAGAGATAACACGACCTACATCTAGACCACCTTCAACACCATCAGTTGCCGAAGCAGTTACAATATAAGCTTCATAGTAAAGAACCTTTTCAAGTTCTTTAAGAGAAAGATTAAGTAGAGCGGCCATTCTTGAAGGAAGTGAACGTAGGAACCAAATGTGAGCAACAGGAGTTGCTAATTCGATATGTCCACATCTCTCACGACGTACTTTAGAAAGTGTAACTTCAACACCACACTTCTCACATACTACACCTCTGTGCTTCATTCTCTTGTACTTACCACAGATACATTCGTAATCTTTTACTGGTCCGAAGATCTTTGCACAGAATAAACCATCTCTTTCAGGCTTATATGTTCTATAGTTAATAGTTTCTGGTTTTTTTACTTCACCAAATGACCACTCTCTGATTGTATCAGGAGAAGCAAGCTTGATAGATACACCCTCAACGCTTACTGGATCTTTTGGCTTATCAAAAAAGTTTAAAAGGTCTTTCATTTTTTATGCCCTCTTAATATATGGCAGGACTAAGCCTGCCATAAATTAACGAATAGATTCTTCAATTCTGTCTTCTTCAAGTTTAACGTCTAGACAAAGTGCTTGTAGCTCTCTGATTAGAACGTTGAACGATTCAGGAAGACCTGGTTCAAGTACTTGCTCACCTTTAACGATTGACTCATACATTCTAGTTCTACCGATAACATCATCAGATTTAACAGTTAAGAACTCTTGTAGTGTATAAGCAGCACCGTATGCTTCTAGTGCCCAAACTTCCATTTCCCCAAGTCTCTGACCACCAAACTGAGCCTTACCACCAAGTGGTTGCTGAGTTACAAGTGAGTAAGGACCTGTTGAACGTGCGTGAAGTTTTTCGTCTACAAGGTGGTGTAGTTTAAGCATATACATAACACCAACAGTAACGTCCTCAGCAAATGCATCACCAGTTTTACCATCAAACAGTGTAGTTTTACCGTGTGGTTCTAGGTCTGCAAGCTCAAGCATTTCTCTGATATCTGCTTCTGAAGCACCATCAAATACTTTAGTTGAGAAACGAACACCGCTAGTAAGCTTCTTAGCAAGTGCCATAACAACATCGTCTGAAGCTGACTTAAGCCACGCTTCAACCTCTGGAGTCTTATAGATTTTGTAAATGAAATCCTTGATCTCATGAACTTTCTGCTGCTCTTCAAGCATTACCTTGATTTTTTCACCAAGACCACGTCCGGCCCATCCAAGGTGAAGCTCAAGAAGCTGTCCGATATTCATACGAGAAGGTACCCCTAGTGGGTTAAGTACGATCTCAACAGGTGTTCCATCAGCAAGATATGGCATATCTTCACGAGGTACAACGTTTGAGATAACACCTTTGTTACCGTGACGACCGGCCATTTTATCACCTGGCTGAAGCTTACGCTTAATTGCAACGTAAACAGTAATCTTTTTGATTACACCTGGAGGAAGCTCATCACCTCTATGAAGTTTAGCAATTTCATCAGTAGTCTTAGCTCTAACTCTATTGATCTTGTTTCTAACATCTGCGAAATACTCAGATAGTTTTTCTTCAAGTTCAGCTTGTAGAGGTAAGTAACCAATTAGCTCAAATGGAATTGAAGCAAGTACTTCACCTGTGATCTCAGTTCCCTTAGAAAGAAGTTCTGCTGAACCATCTTCAGAAACAAGAACGTCAGTGATTTTTGCACCTTTAAGCATATCTGCAATTTTTAGAATTGCTGAAGTTTGAATTGCTTTAATTTCAATTCTTTCATCTCTTCTAAGAAGAGTTGTTTCTTGCTCAATGATATCCTTAGATCTTGCACAAAGCTCAACACCTTCACGAGTGTAAACTCTAGCATCAATTACTGTACCGTAAACAGATGAAGGAACTCTTAGTGATGTATCTTTAACGTCACCAGCTTTGTCACCGAAGATTGCTTTAAGAAGTTTTTCTTCAGGAGAAAGTTGAGTTTCACCCTTAGGAGTAATCTTACCTACAAGAATGTCACCTGGCTTAATGATTGCACCAACTCTAACGATCCCTGCTTCATCAAGGTCTTTTAGAGACTCTTCTGAAACGTTTGGAATATCGCGAGTGATTTCTTCTTTACCAAGTTTTGTATCACGAGCTTCAACTTCGAATGCTTCGATATGAACAGAAGTAAATACATCTTTTGCAAGAAGATCTTCTGAAATCAGGATCGAATCCTCGTAGTTGTAACCACCCCATGGCATGAATGCAACAAGAGGGTTTTGCCCAAGTGCTAGGTCACCATTGTCAGTACCTGGTCCGTCAGCTAGAACGTCACCTTTCTTAACAATGTCACCTTCAGTAACAAGAGCTTTTTGGTTATTACAAGTGTTCTGGTTAGTTCTTTGATATTTAACTAGTTTATAAATATCAACGCCAGATTCACCATCTTTAAAACTATCTCTTTGAATAACGATTCTATTTGAATCAACAAAGATTACTCGACCATTGTCTTCAGCAACAAGAACAGCACCAGAGTCTCTAGCGACAATTCTTTCTGTTCCTGTACCAACGATTGGAGCTTCAGTCTTAACAACAGGCACTGCCTGTCTCATCATGTTCGATCCCATTAGGGCACGGTTGGCATCATCGTGCTCAAGGAAAGGAATTAATGATGTTGCAACTGAAATCATCTGAGTTGGAGAAACGTCCATTAAGTTAACTTCTGCAGCGTCAACAAGCGTGAATTCACCTGAATCACGTGCAGCAACGTGCTCACCAACTAGCTTTCCATCTTTGATGTTATTTGCATCGATCTGAGCGATAACTTTACCTTCTTCTTGGAAGGCAGTGAAATACTCAACATCACCAATCTTTTGGTCTTCACCAATAGTTAGGTATGGAGTTTCAATGAAACCGTATTCAGAAACTTTTGCAAATGTTGCAAGAGAAGTAATTAGACCAATGTTTGGTCCTTCAGGAGTCTCAACCGGACACATTCTTCCGTAGTGAGTTACGTGAACGTCACGAACTTCGAAAGATGCTCTTTCTCTCGTTAGACCACCTGGCCCAAGAGCTGAAAGACGACGCTTGTGAGTTACTTCTGAAAGTGGGTTCGTTTGATCCATGAACTGAGAAAGTTGTGATGAACCAAAGAATTCCTTAACGGCAGCAGCAACTGGCTTTTGGTTAACAAGGTCATATGGCATCATTGTATCAATTTCTTGAATTGCCATTCTCTCTTTAACCGCTCTTTCCATACGAACTAGACCAACTCTAAATTGGTTTTCAAGTAGTTCACCTACAGGTCTAACACGTCTGTTACCTAAGTGGTCGATATCATCTACACGTCCCTTACCATTGTTAAGCTCAACAAGGTACTGGATTGTAGTGTTAATATCTTCTTTTGTTAAAACTGTATTCTCAACAGGAACATCAGTTTTAAACTTATAATTAATTTTCATACGACCAACGCGTGATAGGTCATATCTTTCTTCATTAAAGAAAAGACTTTCAAATAGAGCTTCTGCAGCTTCAACCGCTGGTGGCTCACCTGGTCTTAGTCTTTCAAAGATCTTAAGAAGAGCATCTTCTTTAGTATCTGTCTTATCTAGTAGAAGTGTGTTTCTGATTTGATCTCCAAAGTTGATCATATCAATATAAAGACACTCAACTTCTTTAACACCAGCTGCTGTTAATTCTTGAATCTTAGCTTCTGAAAGAGCTTCGTTTGCAAGACAAATAACTTCACCTGTTTCTTCGTTAAAGATATCTTTAGCAACAACTTTACCAACTACTTCTTCTAAAGTTGCAGGAATTTCGTTTACTCCAGCTTCAGTAAGTCTTCTTACAGATGCTTTTGAGAACTTCTTCCCTTTTCTAACAATAGCTTTGCCAGTTTTTGGATCAAGTACATCGTTTGTTGCACGAGTACCAGTCATAAGAGATAAGTCTAAAGTTCTAGTGAACTCACCATTCTTATCAAACTTAATCGTTTCCATGTTGTAGAACATATCAAGGATTTCTTCAGTACTATAACCAAGAGCCTTAAGAACTACTGTTGCATGTAATTTTCTTTTTCTATCAATTCTAGCGAATAGGATATTCTTGTGATCGAATTCGAAGTCTAGCCAAGAACCTCTGTGAGGAATGATTCTAGCTGAGTAAAGAAGCTTACCACTTGAGTGCTTCTTACCACCATCGTGTTCGAATACGATACCAGGAGATCTGTGAAGCTGAGAAACAATAACCCTCTCAGTTCCGTTATATACAAAAGAACCAGTTTCGGCCATTAGAGGAATATTACCTAAGTAAACTTCCTGCTCTTTGATCGAAGATACAGTTCTCTGTTCGTTACCATCTTTGTCGACTGCTACATCATAGAATACTAGACGAACAACTACCTTAAGTGGGGCTTCATAAGAAAGTCCTCTTTGGCGACACTCTTTTACAGTGTACTTTGGCTCTTCAAGTGAGTAGCTAACAAACTCTAATGATACAGTTTTGTTAAAGTCATGGATTGGAAATACAGAATGAAAAACAGACTGCAGTCCCATTTCTTCTCTTTGAGAAGGAGGTACGTCCTTTTGAAGAAAGTCATCATAGGACTTCTTTTGTAGAAGCATGAGTGGAGGCGTCTCTAGCACCGATGGTGTAGAGGCAAAGTTTCTGCGAAACCACTCGTTTGGTCTAAAAACCTCAGTCATTATGGTTCTCCCGGGTTTTAATTGTTTAAACGTGCACGTTGTATATGTTTTTTTAGTTACTTAATAACTTTTTTTTTTGGTTTAATCAAACGCAAAAAAGGTGTGAAGATCGCTAAATCTCCACACCTGAATTTTTTAAATTTTTATGCGATGAGCAATGGGCTTAAATTACTTAAGCTCAACCTTTGCACCAGCAGCTTCAAGTTTTTTCTTGATTTCTTCTGCTTCTTCTTTAGTAGCGCCTTCTTTAACAGTCTTAGGAGCACCTTCAACCATTTCTTTTGCTTCCTTAAGACCAAGACCAGTGATACCTCTAACTTCTTTAATAACGTTGATTTTCTTAGCACCTGCTTCAGCAAGTACAACGTCAAATTCAGTTTTTTCTTCTGCAGCACCTGCAGCACCTGCAGCACCAGCAACAGCTACTGGAGCAGCTGATACACCAAATTTTTCTTCAAGTTCTTTTACAAGTTCAGAAACTTCAAGAACAGTCATGCTAGAGATTTTTTCAATTAATTGTTCATTTGTAATAGACATATTTAACTCCTAAATTTTTAAAATAATTTCAACTATTAACTATTAACTTTTAAATTATTCTGCAGATTCTTCAGCTGCAGCTGGAGCAGCTTCACCGCCTGCTTCTTTTTGCTCTTTAATTGCATTAAGAACTCTAGCAAATGCTGAGATCGGTGCATTAAATGTTGCAAGAAGAGTACCAAGCATCTCATCACGAGATGGTAGGTCTGCAATTGCGTTTACTTCTGCTGGTGTTAGTGCTTTACCATCTAGTAAACCACCTCTAAGTTCTACTAATTCAAACTCTTTCCCACATTCCTTAAGTGCTTTTGCAACACCTGGAGCGTCTCCAAATGCGAAAGCAACTGCTTGTGTACCTTTAAGACCTGAAAGAAGTTCTTCCGCGTCTGTTCCGGCTGCAGCCTTTGAGAAAAGTGAGTTACGAGTAACAACTAGCGTTCCATCCGCATCGCGAACAGACTTTCTTAGAGCGTTGGCATCATTCGACGGTAGTCCAATAACGTTTGTTAGAAAGATAGCGTTTGCATCAGTGATCTTTTTATTAAGACCCTCGATGATAACGTCTTTCTCTGCTCTAGTTAACATCGTTTACCTCCTAAACTACTGGAGGGAGATTTCATGCAGGCTTTATGTGGCGTTAAACTTAATCAGCGGCCACACCGACAATCATCAACCCCTTATTATTTACTAGCTACTGCTGTAGCTTCTAGTGTGTCAATTCTAAGACCTGGTCCCATTGTCGTACTGATAGTCAGTGACTTAAGGTAAGTACCTTTTGCAGATGCAGGCTTAGCTTTAATAATTGCTGATACCATTGTATCAACGTTCTTTCTTAGGTCTTCAGTTGAGAATGAAGACTTACCAACTGGAACGTGGATGATACCATTCTTTTCAGTTCTGTATTCAACCTTACCAGCTTTTTGCTCTTTAACAGCATTTTCGATGTTTGGAGTAACAGTTCCTAATTTTGGGTTAGGCATAAGACCTCTTGGCCCTAGGATTCTTGCTACACGACCAAGCTTACCCATCATATCTGGTGATGCGATAACTCTATCGAAGTCTAGCCAACCACCAGCGATCTTAGCAACTAGGTCATCCCCACCTACATGATCAGCACCTGCTGCTTCAGCTTTAGCAACATTATCACCAGAAGTGATAACACATACCTTAACTGATTTACCTGTACCTGCTGGAAGAGCTAGTGCACCTCTAATCATTTGATCTGCGTGTCTTGGATCAACACCAAGTCTAAATGCTAGATCAACTGTTTCATCAAAGTTAGCAAACTTGATTTCTTTAGCTAGTGCGATAGCTTCGTCGATTGTATAAGTTTTTGTTGTATCCACTTTTGAAAGTGCTTCTGTATATTTTTTTGATTTCTTAGCCATTGTACACCTCTTAGTAGTCCAGTTTAATACCAGCTGAACGACATGAACCTTCGATGATTCTTTCAGCAGCTTCTTGAGTAGCAGCTGTTAGATCTGGTCTTTTCGCTTCAACGATTTCTTCAATAACGTTTTTAGATACTGTCGTTACAACTTCTGTACCTGGCTTCTGTGCACCTCTTTTAAGCTTAAGCTTAGTCTTAAGAAGGTATGAAGCTGGTGGTGTCTTTGTTACAAATGTAAAAGAACGGTCAGAGTAAACTGTAATGATTGTTGGAAGCATTACACCTGCGTCTTTTTGAGTCTTTGCATTAAAAGCCTTACAGAATTCCATGATATTAACACCTTTTTGACCTAGTGCCGGCCCAACTGGTGGTGATGGGTTTGCTTTCCCACCTGGAATCTGTAGCTTAATGAAACCTGTGATTTTCTTAGCCATAAAATTCTCCTGCGAACTTGCGTTCTACCAACGATTATTAATTCTTTTCAACCTGAGAAGCGTCTAATTCTACTGGTGTTGGTCGACCAAAGATAGAAACGTTCACTTTCAGTTTTCCGTTTTCGTTTACTGATT
Organism: Halobacteriovorax vibrionivorans; assembly: GCF_003346865.1. Lineage (NCBI taxonomy): Bacteria > Pseudomonadati > Bdellovibrionota > Bacteriovoracia > Bacteriovoracales > Halobacteriovoraceae > Halobacteriovorax > Halobacteriovorax vibrionivorans. Next base: position 826,926 of record NZ_QDKL01000001.1, read on the forward strand.
CAATAGTTCCAATGAATGAAGCAAATGGTCCTTCAATAACCTTAACTTCTTCACCTTCAGAAAAGTCCACAGTTGTGCGTGACTTTTTGAAGCCTTCATTAGATTTACCTGTCATATATGCTGCCTCTTCATCTGATAAAGGGGCTGGTTTGTCAACTGTACCACCGACAAAACCTGTAATTTTATCTGTATCTTTAACTAGGTGCCATGTGTTCTCATTCATAACCATTTGAATTAACACATAACCTGGAAAGAGCTTCTTAGTGATCGTTCTCTTTCTTCCACCTGCATGAGTTGTAACTTTTTCTTCAGGTACAACAATCTCACCAAAAGAATCTGTTAGCTTGTAGTTAACGATTCTTTCACGAAGAGTCTTTTGAACCTTGTTTTCTTGTCCTGTAAGAGCTTTTGCAATATACCAACGAAAGTTAGGGTTAACTGCTTCAGCCTGTTCAGTTGTTTCTTCAGAAGCCTCTGGCGCTGCAGTTACTTCTTCGTTAAGTTCTTTTTCTGATTCGTTATTATCAACCATGCTTTATCTCACTTTTAATTTTTTAAGTTAGGCTACAGAATTAAACTTAGTAATTGTCTGAATGAGTAATCAATCAGAACAAAGATACCGCTAACAATACTTAAAGCGATTACTAGTCCAACAGTTGTCTTTAAAACATCATCCTTATTAGGCCAAACTACCTTAACTAGTTCGCCATAAACATCTTCAAGTAATGTCGATGCAGACTTGTTTTTTACGATTGACATAAAAACAATTAAACCTACAACAATTCCAACGACTTGTACCGTGATTGGAAAGTTAGGAACCTTTGCTTCTAGATCAAACCATTCTCCTAATTGCTCGAAGAATCTAATCGTAATAAATCCACAAATTGCACTTACAGCAGCAACGAAAGCGTTAATCCACTTTTTGCTGTCTTCACTCTTAATGAGAGACATTTCAAATCCTTTTTTACCTAAATTAAACGTACAAGTACCAGATTATATCCCTTAATTAACATGCTTTGGCAAGTCTAAACAATAAAATGGGATAATTTTCCAAGTATTAACAAATAATATTTAAAAGAAAAGTGGCGGGCGCATAAGGATTCGAACCTTAAACCTACTGATTTGGAATCAGCCGCTCTACCAATTGGAGCTATACACCCGTAGTGATATTGGATTGATAAGTTACCCAAAAAGGCCTTCCTCGTCAATCTCTTATTCTTAGAAAAAAATCAAAATTTAAAAACTTACATGCATATTATAGGATGCAATCCCTACTCAATAAAAAAGGGGACCAAGTGGTCCCCCTCTATATCTTCAATAGAAAATTTATTAGTCTAGAATTTCAGATACTGTACCAGCACCAATTGTTCTACCACCTTCACGGATCGCGAACTTAAGACCTTTTTCCATCGCAATTGGAGTAATTAAATCTACTGCGAATGAAGTATTGTCTCCTGGCATTACCATCTCAACTCCGTCTGCAAGTGTAATATCACCTGTTACGTCTGTTGTTCTGAAGTAAAATTGTGGTCTATAACCTTTGAAGATTGGAGTGTGACGTCCACCTTCATCTTTTGAAAGGATATATACTTCACAGTTGAACTTCGCGTGTGGAGTTACTGATCCTGGCTTAACTAGACACTGACCACGTAGTACTTCTTCACGCTTTACACCACGTAGAAGTAGACCAACGTTATCACCTGCACGACCTTCGTCAAGAAGCTTTCTGAACATCTCAACACCTGTTACAGTTGTCTTAGTTGTTTCTTTAATACCAACGATTTCGATTTCTTCGTTTACCTTGATAATCCCTCTTTCAACACGTCCTGTACAAACTGTACCACGTCCTGAGATTGAGAATACATCTTCTACTGGCATTAGGAAGTCTAGATCTGTTGCTCTAGCTGGAGTTGGGATATACTCATCAACTTGTGCCATAAGCTCTAGTACTTTATCTTTACCAATTGCATCGTCTCTCATTTCAAGAGCTGCTAGTGCCGAACCAGCTACGATAGGAATATCGTCACCTGGGAAGTCGTAAGAAGATAGAAGCTCTCTTACTTCCATTTCTACTAGCTCAAGTAGTTCTTCATCATCTACTTGGTCTACTTTATTTAAGAATACTACGATCGCTGGTACACCTACCTGACGTGCAAGAAGGATGTGCTCTCTTGTTTGTGGCATTGGCCCATCAGCCGCTGAACAAACTAAGATTGCTCCGTCCATTTGTGCTGCACCTGTAATCATGTTCTTTACATAGTCAGCGTGACCTGGACAGTCTACGTGTGCGTAGTGTCTTGTTGCTGTTTCATACTCAATGTGTGAAGTATTGATTGTAATACCTCTAGCTTTTTCTTCTGGTGCCGAATCGATTTCGTCGAATTTTCTTACGTCACCACCAAGTGCGTTCGCTAGTGTAATTGAAATTGCCGCTGTAAGAGTTGTCTTACCGTGGTCAACGTGCCCGATCGTACCAATGTTTACGTGGGGCTTACTTCTGTCAAAAGATTCTTTTGCCATGACTTAAGTCTCCTTAAAAAAGTTAAACAAAACCCTATTAGTTTGTCTTTATAAGCTATTTTTGAGTTGTAAGTATCGGATAAATTCAGAATAGATTCAACATAAAAAAAATGCCATCACTATAAAAACCGTACTTACAAATTTTATTTTCTCAAATTGATAACATAAAATTCTTGGATTGCCAGTAAAATCTATACTTAACAGCACAAAAAACGACAATTTAACTTAATTTAATGGAGCTCACGACGGGATTTGAACCCGTGACCTCTTCCTTACCAAGGAAGTACTCTACCCCTGAGCCACGCGAGCATCACAAGATGTGTACAGAGATTTTAATTGAAAACTTAGAAAAAAGGCAAAAAAAAAGCTCCCAAAAGGGAGCTTTTTAATGGAGCGGGCGACAAGGTTCGAACTTGCGACATTCAGCTTGGAAGGCTGACACTCTACCAACTGAGTTACGCCCGCATAAGATTTATCTTTTATAGCCTTTTAAAAATTATCTGTAAAGATATTTTTTAAAATGGTGGCGAGAGATGGATTCGAACCATCGAAGGGATACCCCGACAGATTTACAGTCTGTTGCCTTTGGCCACTCGGCAACCTCGCCACAATCGTAGTAAAAATGGAGCTGGCAATAGGACTCGAACCTACGACCTGCGGTTTACAAAACCGCTGCTCTAGCCAACTGAGCTATGCCAGCCCAAATTTCCTGCGATGGAAATAAGTTATAAAAGAGAACAAAAAATTTGGCAAGTTTTTTTTAAATAATTTTAAGAAAAAACTTTCTCCATCGCTATCGCTGCAGCAACAGAAACATTCAAGGACTCAATCTTTCCTATTGGTTCTAAACGAATTTTTTTCTCTAATAATCGTACAGAAGCGTGTGATAGACCTCTATCTTCCGCTCCTAGCACTAAACATTTGATTCCTGCTATTTCACCAATTTCATTATCATCTGTATGTTCTGTAAGTCCTACAGGTGTCACTCCTCGTTTTATTAGAGCAGATAAGAATTTTGGTAGTGAATTACATTTTACTATTTCAATATACTCAAGTGCACCAGAAGCGATTCTGGCCATTGAAGGTCCAATATTAAAATTATTTTTAACAGCAAAAACAATATGTGAAACATTATAAAATGCAGCTGTACGCATAATTGCTCCAGCATTATGTACATCAGTTACACCATCAAGGCATAATATTTTAACTTCTTCACCAGCATCTATTGCATCAAAAAGAGGTTTCGTTTCTGAAATACTCTTAGCGGAACTTACAAGAAGTACACCAGAAGGAACTCTTGAGTATTGGAAGTCTTCTTTAGCGTAGAGCTCTTTAGCAAGCTCTTGAACCTTATGTGAAGAAACAAGTTTTATATTTAAACCATCTAATTCATGCTTTTTGAGCCCTCCCATTTTATTGAGTTTTTCTAGCCCTTCTTCGCATGCGATAAGTTCTACTGTTGTTCTTTTAGGATTGCGAATTGCATGTACAATTGAATGAACACCAACAATTAAATCTTGTTCCATTACAGTTCCTTTAGTAACTCATTCACTTTAGATATTAAGTCTTCTTGAGACACTTTTATTTTTTCGCCAGAGCGACGTATACGAATCTCAAGCATACCATCTTCTTTATGATCTCTTTCACCAAGTACAACCTGGAGAGGTAAACCAAGTAGATCTGCATCCTTAAACTTAAATCCTGGTCCTGCCTTGCGGTCGTCATAGACAACTTCAAGACCACTGTTGATTAGTGTTTTATATAGTTCGTTTGCTTTTTCTTTGTATTCTTCGGATTTTACAATCGCTACAAATGAAACATTATAAGGTGCTATAGCGGCCGGCCAAATGATTCCATTCTCATCATGGTTCTGCTCAATTGCAGCAGCAACTAAACGAGTTACACCTATTCCATAGCATCCCATAAGTGGTGCCATGGCCTTACCATTTTGATCTAAGATGGTAGCATCCATTCCCTTTGTATACTTATCTCCAAGTTGGAAGATATGACCAACTTCAATCCCTCGCTTTAATTCAACTTGATGCTTTCCATCAACAGTATAATCACCAGAGCATGCCAACCTTAGATCTGCTGTTTTAATTTGTTTAATAACTTCTTTTGGAACAAAGTTTTCTAAGTGCATATCAAGTTTATTAGCACCAACAACATATGCAGCATTTAGATCAACCTGAGTATCAAATACAATATCAAGGTTTGAGATTTCAACAGGACCAATAAATCCCTTAATAAGGCCAAGGGCCTTAAGTTCAGTGTCTGTAGCAGTCGTCACTTCATAGCCAGGATATACTTTTTCAAGTTTCAGCTCATTGAGCTCATCATCACCTAATAAAAGAACAAGAATAAACTTTTCTTCTTCATCATTTCTAGCTTTATAGACAAGTGATTTTAAAGAATGAAACTCATTCTTTTTTAAGAATTCACAAACTTCTTTAATTGTTGCTTTTCCAGGTGTCGACACTTCGGCCATACTTCCTGTTTTAGCAGCACTTTCAACTTTTCGTATTGTTTTAGCAGTTTCAATATTTGCGGCGTAATTTGCTTCATTTGAATAGATAATTGCATCTTCACCTGAATCAGCAATAACTTGAAATTCATGTGTTTTTGCATCACCATCGGCCATTGCACCACCATCTGCTACGACGGCAGAGAATTCTAGTCCAAGACGATTAAAAACATTTTCATAAGCTTCATACATTCTGTCATATACTTCATCTAAACATTCTTTTGTTGCATGAAAAGTATATGCATCCTTCATTATAAATTCACGGCCACGCATTAGCCCAAAACGAGGTCTGATTTCATCACGAAATTTTGTATTAATTTGATAAAGAGATAGAGGTAAATCTTTATATGACTTAATTGTTTTTCTAAAGACATCTGTGATGGCCTCTTCATTTGTTGGAGAAATACAAAGATCGCGATCAGCCTTATCTTTGAACTTAAGCATTTCACCGCCCATCTTTTCCCAACGTCCAGTTTCCTGCCAAAGTTCACCTGGAGTAACTACAGACATGAGCATTTCATAGCATCCAGCCTTATCCATTTCCTCACGAACAATTTGTTCAACCTTGCGAATCGAACGATATCCCATTGGTAGATAATTATATAATCCAGCAGCTGACTTATGAATCAAACCTGCTCTCATCATTAATTGGTGTGAAGCGATCGTTGCATCAGCTGGTACTTCTTTGTAAGTTTGCCAAAATCCCTTTGATAGAATCATGTAAATCTCTCTTTTTATTAATACGAAAAAACGTAAGATAATGAAAATTCAATATCATTGTACACGTGGTTGATCACGCTTTAAATGCTAAAATATTTTTATATAGACTGATTAGAATGACGGCGCAAGGGCCATGGGTAGATCAAATGCCTGTACTGCTTCTTTCTCTAAAGTAGTAGCTGAAACGATTTCGTAGGCATCTGGTGTTTCTAAAAGCTTACGACAAAGCACGTTGTGAACGTGGTGACCTGACATATAAGTAGTTATTTTTCCGGCAATTTCATAACCTAAAAGACTAATATCACCAATTGTATCAAGAATTTTATGTCTCACAAATTCATCGTTAAAACGAAGCCCATCAGGATTCATTACTTTGAAGTCATCAAGAACAACTGCATTATCGAGAGAGCCACCCTTAATTAAACCTTTTCTCTTAAGCATATCGACATCTCTTAAGAATCCAAAAGTACGTGCTCTTCCAATTTCATTTATATAATTTTCACAAGTAAACTCAAATTCTTTACGCTGTGTCTTAATAATAGGATGTTTAAAGACAATAGTTGAGTCAATTATTAGCTTTTCACAAGGCTCTATTCTTGCCCATTTTTCGCCAACTTTAACTTCCACTGGCTTTGTAACTACTAGAAATTTCTTCGTTTTATGTAATTGTTGGATACCTGTCTCTTTAATGACATATAAGAAAGAGGCACCTGATCCATCCATTGTAGGAACTTCTGGCCCGTCAATTTCGATAAAACAATTATTAATACCAAAACCGTAGAGAACAGAAAGTAAGTGCTCAACTGTGTGAACTGCGCCCGCACCAGAACCAATAGCAGTATTATTCTCAGTGGCCCCAACTGTCGTAGCAGTCGCCTTTAGGATCTCTGAGTCCTTAATATCTGTTCTTTTAAATGAAATACCAGAATCTGCTTGAGCTGGATGCAGAGTCATAGAAACCTTCTCACCAGAATGGATTCCAATTCCCGTAATCGTAACTGTCTTAGCAATAGTTCGTTGGTTTAACATTTAAATTCACCTAATATTAAGTACTTCATTCCATTTTAAACTTTGCAGCAATATATGGCAAGTATCGTCAAATACCAGCAAAATATTACCAAATCTACCATGTTAAAGCTTTTTGTAACAAAAATTAACCAAGCCTTCCACTCTTTTAATAATAACCCTAAAATAAATGCATATGATAAAACAATATTAGCTTATCTAAATATAACACGTTCAAAAGGTTTTATTTATGAATATATGGAATGAAGAATTCGAATTAAGTGACGTAAACAAGTTCAACAAAGGCTGTTGTGTCGAGCATCTCGATATTAGAGTGACAGACTTTGGTGATGATTATCTCGTAGCAACAATGCCAGTCGATGAGAGAACAAGGCAACCATATGGCGTCCTTCACGGAGGGGCAAGCTGTGTTTTAGCAGAATCTGTTGGCTCTATCGCTTCTAATTTAGTACTGGATTCTTCTAAGTACTATGCTGCAGGACTTGAGATAAACGCCAATCACGTTAGGCCAGTTCAAAGTGAGCTCGTTACGGCCAAGGCCAAAGTTGTCCATCTGGGAAAATCAACTCATATCTGGGATATCCGCATTACAGACGAGAAAGACAAATTAGTATGTATCTCTCGTCTGACAATGGCAGTTATTAAAAAATAGCTTATTTTTTTAAAAGACGTGTAGGCATTTCAAACGCTTCATCTGTGAGTTTTTCTCCAGTTTTGGGATGCCTTACTGTTCTTAATGCCACAAAGTGGAATAAGAGAGGATTGATTGAATAGATCTCGTTAAGAATATCTCTTTCCTCTTCTGTAATAAATCCTTTTTCAACCAGATCAGTAGTTCGATAGATCCAATTGATTGCAGGTAGTGGATAATCAGAACCATACATTACACGTGAATGAAATTGCTTATTCTCAATCATTTCAATTAAAGGCTGGCTTAGTCTTTCGTAGATAATTAATGCCGATAAGTCAGTGAATAAGTTCTTTTCATATTTCTTTTCTTTGAAAAGACGCCAAAATAGATCTGAACATTCTGCTTGTACTCCACCGTTATCCAGATCGGCACACTTACCTCTTGAGGCGGCATGAGAGATAATTACATCGATTCCCATATCAAGTGCAGGACGAAGACGAAGAGGATTACCAAGCTCTTGAAACTTATCTCCTTCAACGGCCTTTTCTTCACCTGCATGAGAGATCAGTGTCATGTCATATTTTTTCATCATCTTATAAAAAGGAAGAACTTTTTTATTTGATGGATCAATCCCCATGGCATTTGGAAGCCATTTTACAAATCGAACACCTTGAGCGGCCCATTTTTCAAGCTCCTCAAGTGCATCCTGACGATATGGATGAATCGAAGCAACCATTTTAAAATTGACAGGATTTTCTTTTACAACTTTAGCGATATATTCATTTGGAACATAAAACTCTGAGTGTTCTAAATCTATCGTGCCATCTAATTTATAGTGATAATCAAAAGCTAAAGCGTATGCTGGAATGAAATGAGGCTGATATCTCATCAATTCAGTTAAGCGTGCAATATATTGCTCATCGGCTTGTGATTCATCATCAACACCAGATGCCGTCATATAAACATTAAATCGATTATACTTAGACAGGTGATTAAACCAATCTTTCATATGCGGGTTAACCCAAATGCCACTGCCACTATTTCCAAGGCCAACAATGTGTAAGTGAGTATCTCTTAATTTTTTTAAGTCTATTCCATCATATGACTTTTCGATGAATTCTCTTACGTGTTTAGGAAGCTTTTCGTATTCACTTGGTTCATAATCAAAATCTCCACCAAGCTTCCCATAGAGCAATGAACATGATGTCATTAATAGTGCGAGTGCAAGTAATAAAATTTTCTTCATTTAAAATAACCTTAAACCTTTCTTATAATCATATTTCAATTGTAGTAGCATACTGAAGTGATTGCGGTTAAATCGATCACGATTCCCACCAAGAACCACATCATAAGTCCACTTTTCTTTTTTAAATTGATTTAAAAAACCAACAAATGTTTTATCCTGTTTTGTTTTTTCAGACCAAGTACGAAAATGAATAATTCCAAATGTGTACTTATCACTATATTGATATGCGATGATATTTCTCATGATGTTTACAATATCATCTGATTGGATCTCAAGTGTATGAAGGGCATTTGCTACCTCACCCTTAAAGTCGTAATCAAAGTAATCTCGTTGATAATCATTAATCATGACGAATTTCTTATATCCGAGAACACTATCAACTCTTAAATAAGAACGAGTTCCATCAGAGTCACAAACCTGAACATCACAATCAAAAGTATCTAACTCTTTTGAAGAGCGATAAACTTGTTCTGATCCTGCTACGAAACCAAGAATTGAAATTGGAAAGAATTCAATCTTTCCACCAATCGTATTAATGGTTCCACTTGTCGTAAAATAAGCGGCCTCGCGAAGAAAGCCATAGATTTGATCATTATGGCGCCAAAGCTCCTGGTTAGCTCCACCTTCAATACGAGCGGCAGCACCTAGGGCATAGGAGCGAAATCCAGCTCCAGCGTGGAGATCATATGTTGCTTGTGAATTTAGGGATAAAAAAACTAAAACTAAGATAAAAAACTTATTTTTCATTAATCAACTCTTTTGCAATTTGTGAGATCTCGCGACCTCTTGGCGTACGTATTAAAAATCCTTCCTTAAGTAAGAAAGGCTCATAGACATCTTCAATTGTGGAACGATCTTCTGCGAGAGTCGCACAAAGAGCTTCAATACCAACTGGCCCGCCACCATAGTATTCTTGAATCACTTTTAAAATTCTTCGATCCATACGATCAAGTCCACGTTCATCAATTTCCATCATTTCAAGAGATTTCTTTACGTCATTTATATTTACATGTGATGAATCACGAACAATAGCAAAGTCTCTTACTCTTCTAAGAATTCGATTGGCAATTCGCGGAGTTCCCCTTGAGCACCTTGCCATTAAAAGCTCAGCGTCTTCATCAATTCCCAAGCTTAATTTCTTTGCATTATTAGAGATAATTTTAGCTAACTCTTCAGGTTGATAAAAATCAAAATGAAAGTGGGCCATAAAACGATCTCGAAGAGGATTTGATAATAAACCTGAACGAGTTGTTGCCCCAATTAAAGTAAAGGGAGCAATATCAATTTGCATTGTTCGTGCCGCAGCTCCATCTCCAATTACAATATCAAGTCGATAGTCTTCCATCGCTGAGTAAAGTATTTCTTCGACTGAGATATGCATGCGATGTATTTCATCAATAAAGAGAACATCTCTTGCTTCTAAATTAGTTAAGATAGCGGCGAGATCACCTTTCTTTTCAATGGCAGGTCCAGAGATAACGTGCAGATGACTCCCAAGTGCATTTGCAATAATCATGGCCAATGATGTTTTCCCAAGACCAGGAGGTCCCGATAAAAGAGCATGGTCCATAGACTGATTTCTCTTTACAGCAGAATTCACCATGACATCGATATTTTGAACAATCTTTTTTTGACCAATATATTCAGTAAAGTCTTTAGGCCTTAGAAGAACTTCTTTCTTTGTTTCCTCTTCACCTAGTTCAGGATCGAAAATTCGTTCATCAGACATTTAGACCTCTTTTAAAACGAGGTGAACTAATTGTTCAGCTCTAGTAATTTGATTCTCATCTAAGATTCTCTTAGCAAGAGGCATAACCTTATCTTCAGTAAAACCAAGTTCCTTACATGCCATTATGGCATCATTCATTAAAGCTGAATCATATGATGGTGTTGCATGAATTGTTTCTTCAATTATTTCGAGATTAAGAGTTGGCTGTATTACTGTATCTGGTACAGATGTAGCTGTTGCTGAAGCCTTAGAATACATTTTTATTTTTTGGGCTTTTCCACTTAAATCAAGAATGATTTGTGAAGCGGCCTTGGCACCAATGCCAGGAGCCTTTTGAAGTGTCTTCTTATTTTCAAAAAGAATTGCATCAATTATATTATCAACGCCAATACTCGTAACAAGAGCAAAGGCCCCTTTTGGACCTACACCTTTAACACTTAAGAGCATTTCAAATGCTTTCTTTTCACGAAGTGAACGAAAACCAAAAAGTTCCTCACTCGCCTCTTTAACAATATGAGAAATAAAAATTGCAGCAATTGAACCTTCCGGTAGAACGTGCTGAAAATAAATTTGGTGTCCGACACCTGAAGGTGAAAATAATATCAACTCGTTTCCGTCACTGAAAACGACTTCTCCTTGCAATAGTCCAATCATAAAACCTACTTAGAAAATACTTCTTTTAATGTACGCGCTTTTGTACGTGTTGATTTTCCCTTTATTTTTGCTCTTTGTCCACGATTCAACGCGTGACATAAGGCTATAGCAAGGGCATCTGACTCATCATGTGACTTAAATGTAATCTTGCCAAAAATCATCGATAAGGCCTTATCAACACCTTCTTTAGTTGCATGGCCATGACCAGTGACAGTAGATTTTATTAAGTTTGGTGAATATTCTGTGATTTTCCCCTGATACTTCTCAGACAGACCTGCGATAAGTGCTCCACGAGCTTGGGCCAATTTTGATAAAGCAGGGACGCTCTTTACATAGATAAGAGATTCAATTGAGATTTCATCAGGTTTGTGAAGTGAAACAATATCTTTAATTGACATCGAGATAGTAGCGAGACGATCGAGAAATTCCGGTATCTTATCAAATTTTAAGACACCCGAGTCAATGTATTTAAATTTTCGCCCCTCAACTTCAATCACGGCCCAACCAGTGGTACGAGATCCTGGGTCAATTCCAAGAATATACATAACTCTTAGTATAAACGAAAAATTCGAATTTACGAGCGATCTACGCCTTTTATCATATGACCGATATAAAATACTGCTGAGCCACCAATGAATTGATAAAGTTCGAGCATTTCATAATCACCTTTTTGCAATCCAGCAAAAAGACAGAGACCAACTGAGGCAAAACCTATTAATTGTAGTGCTAATCCTAACCAAAAAAACATAAATCAATGAATACGATGTAATTCTGAAATTGCCAATACTTAGTGTTAAAGATAATATAGATCGATGCAAAAAGAAGCTAAATTACTATATGCTCAGCCCGTTATTGAAAAACAGGTTGAAGTCCTCAAAGATGAGTGTAAATCCTTAAAGTCTAAGGGTATAACTCCTTGCTTAAAGGTAATCCTTGTTGGCAATAATCCAGGAAGCGTTATTTACACAAATAGTAAGAAAAAATTTGCAGAAAAAATTGGAGCTAGTTGTGAGATCATCAACCTCGATGAATCCACAGGAGAGGAAGAGTTTCTAAAAGTCGTAAACGAATTCAATAATGATGATTTGGTTCACGGTATTCTTATTCAACTCCCACTACCAAAAAGCTTATCTCAAATCGATACCACAGACCTTGTTGTTCCCCATAAAGATGTCGATGGTTTTCATTATGAAAATGTCGCTAAACTTTATCGTGGTCAACTTGGTGAGACATCCATGATTCCATGTACTCCAAAAGGAATTGTGACCATGGCCAAGTATTATGGAATTGATTTTGCAGGTAAAAATGTTGTTATTGTTGGAAGAAGTCTTATCGTAGGAAAGCCTCTTTCTCTTCTACTATCCAATTTAAATGCAACAGTAACTTTAGCTCACTCAAAAACACAAAACCTAAAAGATTTAACTAAAACCGCAGATATAATCGTCACAGCAATCGGTTCTCCAAAACTATTCACAAAAGAATATTTTAGAGATGATAATTCTCAGATAATTTTTGATGTTGGAATCAATCGCAGTGAAGATGGAAAATTATGTGGAGATTGTGACTTTGCTAATATCAAAGATCAAGTTGCAGCAATAACACCTGTTCCAAAAGGTGTAGGGCCAATGACAATCTTTAGTGTTTCACAAAACCTCATTAGCGCGGCCAAAAAATAAAATACAAGGACATTTATGAAACAAACATCCCTAACACAGGCCCATCGCGACCTAAAAGCAAAAATGGCAGACTTCGCTGGTTATGAAATGCCTATTCAATATGCAGGAGTAAAGGCAGAAGTTGAAGCTGTAAGAAATAATATTGGTGTCTTTGATGTCTCACATATGGGTGAATTCTTTGTTGAGGGTAAAGACGCTATCACATTTGTTGACTATATCTTAACTAATGATTTTGCTGGTGCGCAAACAGGTAAAGCTGTGTACTCACCTCTTTGCCGCGAAGACGGAACTGTAGTCGATGATCTTATTGCTTATAAATTGGCCGATGAAAAGATTATGATTTGTGTTAACGCTGCAAATATAGAAAAGGACTGGAGTTGGATTTCCTCAAAAACCGATGGCTTTGATATTTCATTAACAAATAAATCAGATGATTATTCCCTATTAGCGATACAAGGACCAAAGACTGAAAAGGTACTTGCTTCACTAGGTTTTGAGTCCGTTACGAATGCACAATACTACTCAGCTTACGAAAGTGAATGGAGTGGTTGCGACGTTATTATGGCACGAACTGGATATACAGGAGAAGATGGTTTTGAAATTTTTGGAGGCCATGAAACAATTAAGAAATTATGGTCACAGCTTTTAAATGCTGATGTAACTCCATGTGGACTTGCATCTCGTGACGTGCTTAGACTAGAAGTATGTTATCCACTTTACGGCCATGAACTGAATGATGAGCTGACACCACTTGATGCGGCACTTAAATGGACTGTTAAACTTAAAAAAGAAAAGTTTATTGGAAAAGAAGCATTAGATGGATTAACTTCAAAGTATCGTCTAGTGAAGTTATCAATTGATAAAGGTATACCTAGAGAAGGTTATCCTATTTTAAATGAGCAAGATGAAGTTATTGGAAAAGTTACAAGTGGAACAATGTCAGTAACAAACTCCCAAGGTATCTGTCTTGGACTCGTACAAAGAGAACGTTTTCCAGAAAATAAAAAATTTAAAATACAAATTAGAAAGAATATTATAGATACTAATTACCATACAAAACCATTTGTTAGCGGAGGACATAAATAATGAACAACATTCCAACAGAACTAAAATATACTAAAGAACATGAGTGGGTAAAAGCAGAAGGTGATATCGTAACTGTTGGTATTACAGACTTCGCACAAAACTCTCTTGGTGATATTGTTTTCGTTGAACTTCCAGAAGTAGGACAAGAGTTTTCAAAAGATGATACTTTTGGTGTAGTTGAATCAATCAAGTCAGCAAGTGATCTTTATCTTCCAGTATCAGGTGTTGTAACAGAAGTTAATGAAGAGCTTCCTGATGCACCAGATAGTCTTAATTCTGATCCATATGATTCATGGATGGTTAAAGTAAAAATGACAAATCAAGATGAGTTAAGTGACCTTTTAAGCAACGAAGATTACGAATCTCTGTGTCAAGAATAATTATTAGAAAATAACTTTTTCTATCATATCAAGGCCCTCTTATAGAGGGCTTTTTTGTATTTCAAACACTTACAAATTCAACATAAAAAATATTTCCATTACCACAATTTTTTCCTTTACGAATGAATGCTAAGGCCTCATACTCCCAATTCTCACTGATATCGAATAAATTGAGACGGGTATTAAATGCACAATAATCAAGAATCTATTCAGCTAATCAACACAGCAATCATTAAGGGTAAAGAAAGAAAGATCGATACTACTTATGAGGATAGATTAAGTCAGGCTTGCAACTCTTCAGCAATCGCAGCGATTTCAAATGCAATTGAACAATTAGCAGAAACTGATCGTATCTCTTACGATCAAGCAGCTATTAAAATTGTGGAAACTATCAAAGAGCTTGATCAAGTTTGGACTGACTATGTTCTTATGGAAGGTATCAACAATATCAAGAAAATGCTTAAAGGAAATACAAAGCACTAGTTCTTTGTAACGGCAAATCCCCAGTCAATATTTGCGAAACCATTTTTCACCATTCCAGCTGGTGGATTTGGAAAAGGTCCTGCTTTATTAAAGGATTCAACCGCTGCATCATCTAGGTCTTTTACTCCAGACGAGCCTTGAACAATAACATTAACAATGTGACCTTTTTCATTTAAAACAACGCGCACATTTGTTAGAAATTTACTTCCTGCTGGGCCTCTGCGGTTTTGACGATAGATCGCCTCCATCTTCTCTCTTAAAGTGCTACCCCAATGCTGCTCTAGTTGTTGCTTTATTCGAAAGTAGAAACCGTAATACTTATACTCTGTTGTATTTAGCTTAGTGATATCCCCTAATTTGATATCTTCTAAATGGTCATTTGAGCTAGCAATCCCGCGACTATTCTCTGCGCCTGTTTTTGTACCTTTAACTAGGTTTTGATCTTTTTCTAAAGAAGTATTTTGCGATACTGCAAAGTCTTGAAAACTAATACGTCCTGTTTTTGACTTCGTTAACTTTCTCTTATTTTGCTTCTTGGCTTTCTTCCCTTGAGCCTTTTGGTCAACTTTAGCATTACCAAGGCCCCCAAGATTAAAAGAATCCACAACTTTTGCCTTCGTCTCTCGGTCAACTTTATTATTAGTTTCACTAAGAAACTTGGCCTTATCAGCGAGTTCTTGGTTGGCCTTTGCTGTAGTGACAATCTGTCGGGCCTTATTATTTAACTTAAGACGAATGCGCTGAGGCTCTTTCTTATCGAGCTTAGGCAGAGAGATCATACTCAGAGAAGTCATTTTGGAAGGCATCATCACAAGATGCACAAGTAGCGATGCAGCGATCGCTAGATAGATATAAGTTCTGTGTTTTTTATGAACTAATTCCAAAAAAGGCTCCGAGAAGATGCGCTTTATGCGCTCTTACTATGTCTTCTCGGATAAAATAGCGGAATATTTACGACAAATTTTAATTAATTGTTAAAGAAATCGTCATCTTCTAGGATCGCTCCAGATTCCTGACTATTTTCCTCTTTTTTAAAGTAGTTATTCTTTGAATTTGAACCTGGCTCTGTTCCCTCAACAAAACTTTCCAAAAACTTAGGCCCTGATCCAGTTGCAAGCTCACCAGTTTTCTTATCAATAGAAACATTTACGATTCCAGGAGGCATTTGGAAATCACGCTCACCATAGATTTGAATTGAGCGCTTCATGTATTCATTCCAAATAGGAAGAGAAGCTTTTGTTCCCGTTTCTGGCCAACCCATAGATCGATTGTCATCCATCCCTGTCCAAACACCAGTTACAATATTTTGAGAGAAACCAAGAAACCATGCATCCACATAACTACTTGTGGTTCCAGTCTTACCACCTATAAATTGACTTGTACTAAGTGCTCGACGTCCAGTTCCGTAATGCACGACACCCTTTAAGAGATTCGTCATAATATAGGCCAGACGTGGGTCATAGACTTGTTCTTCATTTAAATTTAATAGATATGGATTAACGGCTTCTTTTTCAAATTCATTATGTTCTTTTCCATTTTCATTTTTTTCACGAACATTTTCTGGACGATTTTCATCCTTTGACTCTCTTGCTAACTTTTCAAGCTCAAGCTTTGATTGAGTCGCAAAATCATCTTGAAAGAAGTACTCCTTACCATTTCGATCTGTAATTGAAATAATCGACTTTGGTAGAACCTTCTTTCCACCATTTGGAAAGATTGAATATGCTCGAATCATTTCAAGTAATGTTACTCCAAATGATCCTAAAGATATTGAAAGATCATTTGGCATATCAGCATGAAAATCAATACGATCTAAGAAGTTAAAGATTTTATCCATCCCTAAATCAAGGGCCAACTTAATTGTTGGTATATTACGACTATGTTCAAGAGCTTCCCTTAAGGTCATAGGCCCTTTAAACTTACCATCATAATTTCTCGGCTTCCAATTTAACTCTTGATTAGCACCACCAAGGGCCTCCGGTGTGTCGAGAATGATTGTATTAGGAAGGTAACCATTTTCTAAAGCAGCGGCAAAGAGAAGAGGCTTAAATGCAGAACCTGGCTGACGCTTTGATTGTAAGGCACGATTAAACTCACTCTTATCAAAGTCTACACCTCCGGACATTGAAACAACTTCACCAGTGAATGGATTTAAACTCATCAGTGCTGCTTGAACCTCAGGCTCCTGTTCTAGAGCACACATCAAATAGTTTTGATCCTTTAGGTGCTTATAATCCTTCATGCGTCTAAAATCATCACGATATGTTTTATAAATTGTATTCTCTAGCTTAGTACTAAAATCAGTGATGCGAACTTGGATAACGTCACCCTTTTTAAGGATCGTATTTGGATTTTTAACATATCCCCAATATTTAACATTATCAGTAATCGCTCTTTCGTGCGCCCAACGATAGTGATGATAAGGTATTACGCCAGTTATCCCACCGACAGAAATAATTATATTTCTCATACGGCTATCAAGACGAAGAACGACAGCTTTATAAAGCTTGTCTTTTTCTAAGTATTTAAGAAGTTGGTCTTCACTATTATAACCAGTGTAAAACCGTGAAGAATATAGTTTAGACATCTGTTCCTGAGTAAACTCTTTAAGAACCTCTAGCTCATCTTCTTGCATTTGAATTTCATATTCTCTTTCATTATCTTCAGTCAGAGTAAAGTAATTAGACTTATCTTTATAAAGGTCCTTTCTAAACTTTTCGATATATTCATCTAGCTTTTCAAGATCGATATGACCAACAGGACCTTTATATCCTTGTCTCTTATCAATTTCTTTCGCCCCTTCTAAAATACTTTCTTCGGCAGTTTTTTGAAGTTCGTAATTAAGAGTCGTTTGAACTGTAAACCCATTAGTTAAGAAGTTCTCCTCACCAACGATATCAATTGCTTGACGACGTACCCAATCAGTAAAATAGCCAGCTAAAAAAGGACTATTCTTACGTAGTTGATATTTAATCTTTTCTTGTAAAGCTTCTTGATATTCTTCTTTTGTAATTTTCTTATTAGCAAACATCCTACCTAGAACATAGGCTTGTCTTGTTTTTGCATGTTGAGGATTTCGATAAGGAGAATACTTTCCAGGAGCAACTAAAAGTCCAGCAATAAGAGCGGACTCTGCGACTGTGGCTTCACTTAATTCCTTATTAAAGTAACCTTCAAAAGCAGATTTAATTCCATAATATCCTCCACCTAGATACACTTGATTAAGATATAAATAGAGAATCTCTTTCTTATTAAAACGTTTCTCAATTTTTTGTGCCAAAAGAAAGTCTTTTATCTTACGAGTTATTGACCTTTCTGAAGTTAAAAGAAGTGATTTTGCGACCTGCTGAGTAATCGTTGAACCACCTTGAACAACACGTCCGGCCTTGATATTGGCAACAAATGCACGAAGAACACCGACGTAATCAACACCTTCGTGTTCGTAGAAGTTTGAGTCCTCTGCTGATAAAAAAGCATCAACAACTCTTGGCGGGATATCATCAAACTCAACTAACTCTCGGTTTTGTTTCCCTATATTATAAAGTATCACACCATCCTTAGATAATATCTTTGATTTAATTGGTGGATTATAATCTGCAAGGCTACTGATTTTTGGCAGTGTAAATGAAAAGTACACTAAGACAGAAAAGCAAGCGAGTCCTCCAATCAAAACTAGAAAGGACATTAAGACGACTAATCGTTTAAAATATTTCATAAATTCTCTTTTATTATTTCACACTTCTTAACTAAGCTGTAATTTTGCTTTGGCATATTGATTTGAACCATTTTACCATTTATATGATTTTTAGAAACCGATAACTTTTTATCATATGAGAAGAAAAAAACTTTATTTGCAATTAAAGGTGAACCCTTTGTTACATCGACTTTATAAGCACCGTTCATAATTAATTTATTCAATTTAATATTATTTCTTATATTGCTATCGATATCACCTTTAGTATCAAAGGAAATTGTTTTATCTTTCGGCTTTGCAAGATAGAGGGCCACCGTTGAGCGCTTAATCGCTCTCTTAGAAAGAGAAAGCTCTTCGAGCATATCATCAATATCCTCTTTATCTTTAAGTCTGAAGAATTTCCACTTAACAAGTTCAGGCTTCTTAGTCTGGGAAAAGAGGGCGGCCACAACAGCAGACTTCCCTAGGCCAGCTACAAAATTAATTTTCACATCACTCTTTAGTAAACAAGAAACGTAGTCCATCACATCGGTATTATAAGATGAATTTGGACCGATAATAATTCCAGCAGTCTGAATTCTTTCAACCTCTTCAACAACGCTTTCTCTTGCAACTTGTCCTGGGCCGTATTCCGTATAAGAGGACTTCTCATCTACATCTGGAACAACCTGCTGATCATCGGTATCAACGGAGATGGTAACAACTCTATCCTCACTAGTTGCGCGCTCCTTTGTTTGGCATGTATTACTTAATAAAAGTAAGACAAGAAATGTTAAGATGAAATTTATCTTATTCAATCTCTTTTTCTTCCAGCTTATCTGTGAGTTCTAGAACTTTTTTCTCAACTTTTTCAAGGTAGCCTTTACTATCAGTATATAGTTTCACTCCCTCTTCAAAGTTCTTTAAGCTATCGTCTAAAGTTAACTCACCAGACTCAAGCCCATGAACTAGTTCCTCTAATCTTTGTAGGTTTTTTTCAATATCAATCTTCTTGGCCATATTTCACCGTGTCATTTTTTCAACATTAATAGATCTTCAATGACATAATATTCCCATACTTTACGTATTCTTTAAATAAAAATGCGTAATAATGGACACTTACATCATGGGTCAATTTTACCTATGTAGGTAATTTGGCACCTCGGTTGATATAGTAGAAGAAGAATTTGCCAGGAGGGCAGATGAAAGAATTATGGGTACCGCTATCCGGTGCAATCGCACAACAACAGAAAGTTGATACAATTGCCAATAATGTTGCAAATGCCAACACGCCAGGCTTTAAAAAAGATCAACTCGCATTCAAAGAGTATCTAACGGCCCTCGATAAAGGGACGCAGGATATCGACTTGCCTAATAAAGAATGGGCGCCAGAAGACTTCTACCGTAGTTATGGAGCAGAACATGCAATGGTAAAAGTAGATGGCTCATATACAAACTTTAAGCAAGGAACGCTCTCTCCTACAAGTAATCCACTCGATATTGGACTACGAGGAAAGGGATTTCTAACCATCGATACTCCAAAAGGTATTCGCTATACACGAAGAGGCACTCTTTCATTACGACAAGATGGAATCCTAACGACACAAGAAGGATATCCTGTCATTGGCCGTGATGATAATGAGCCAATTGCAATCCCACCTGGGACAAAGAATATTACCATCGCATTAGATGGAGCAGTTTATGCCAATAATAATCAAGTTGGTGCACTTAATATTGCTGAATTCAATGATATTCATGCCCTAAGGAAAGAGGGGAACTCATTATTTGTGAATAATAATGAGGGCAATCTAAAAGAACAAACAAACACATCAATCCATCAAGGCTTTGTGGAACAATCAAATGTTAATGCTGTATCTGAAATGTCAGACCTTATTAAGGCACACAGACATTTCGATTCAATTCAAAAAGCAATTAAAACTTATGATTCAATTAGCTCTAAAGCAGTTAATGAGATGATTAAATTCTGAGGTAATATGAAGAACTTTATACTATTTATTACATTTCTATTCATGGCCCGTTACTCATTTGGAATGATGAAGGCACTCGATATTTCAGCAACAGGTATGGCCACACAAGAGATGCACGTTAATACGATATCTAACAACGTGGCAAACCTAAATACAATTGGCTATAAGAAACAAAGAGCTGAATCTCAAGAGCTTATGTATGAAACGATCAAGGAAGCTGGATCGAGATCAGATGCTAATTCTAACTACACTATTGGTGTACAAGTTGGTTCTGGCTCTAAGATCAGTGGAGTAAGAAAAGTATTTTCTGCTGGTGCTCCTAAAGTAACAAATAACCCATTTGATCTTATGATCAATGGTGATGGCTTTTTCGGCATTATTAAACCAAATGGAGAACTTCGTTTTACTAGAGATGGTGCTTTTAATGTAAATGCTCAAGGACAACTAGTTACAAAAGAAGGCTATCAAGTATTTCCTGGAATAACATTTCCTCCAGGTGTTGCAAGCGTCAGCATTGGAAATGACGGAACATGTGAAGCCTACTTTACAGGACAAGTTGAACCACAAAACGTAGGACAAATTCCAGTTTTTACATTCGTAAATAATCCGGGACTACACTCTGACGGAAATAACCTTTATCGCCAAACAACGGCCAGTGGACAACCGATCCAAGGAATTGCAGGCGTAAACAATACAGGATCACTACAACAAGGTGCCCTAGAGATGGCAAATGTTAGTCTTATGAATGAGATGACTGATCTAATCAAGGCACAAAGAGCATATGAAATGAACTCTAAAGTAATGGGTGTTGCTGACCAAATGCTACAAACAGTTAATAACATCACAAGGTAATAAGGTTAATACGAAAAGATGATTAAAAAATTAATTATACCATTCTTATTCACTTCATTAA
Source organism: Halobacteriovorax vibrionivorans (assembly GCF_003346865.1). Classification (NCBI taxonomy): domain Bacteria; kingdom Pseudomonadati; phylum Bdellovibrionota; class Bacteriovoracia; order Bacteriovoracales; family Halobacteriovoraceae; genus Halobacteriovorax; species Halobacteriovorax vibrionivorans. The sequence continues at coordinate 848,175 of NZ_QDKL01000001.1, forward strand.
CAAGCTCGATGACAAGTGCTTGTAAAGTATCATTTGCTGATAAAGTATATCGTGTAAACAACGCAAGAGTGACATTCACTCAACAAGGTTGTAACCGCAGTCAGATTGAAATCTTAAATGAAATCCTTCAAGAAGTGACTGGAAACTTAAACCTTCATCATAGTCGTGAGCTAGCGCAAAATCAGATTCAATTAATGACTAAAGAAACGGTTTTTGTAAGTCTTGAAGACAGTATAAAAAATCAATTTTCGATACCTCATAACTGGAAAGTAGAATTCCACTCAAGAAAACCTCTCGAATCTATTTCTGTAGATCGACTAACTTCATTAGAGTTTGCATGTAATCAATGTAAAAAGCTCGGAAGGAATAAAGTTAAAATCACATATGACAACAAAATAAAATGGCTAGATATAGAAGTAAAGAAACCTGTAAAAGCTGTTGTTGCAACTAATGAGATAAACTTAAGTTACAAGTCTATTGATAAAAACAATGTAAAGAAGAAAACAATTTATACAACAGATGAAAAAGCAGTTTTTAAAAACATCGAAGAGATTCCATTTTATAAATCAAATAAAGTGATCTCTCCGGGTGAAGTAATTAAAAAGAGAGACCTCACTCCAATAAACTTAGTATCTTTTGGTGTGCCAGTTAAAGTCACACTTATAAATAACGGAATTAAATTATCAGGGACAGGTACGCCATTATCTGTTGGTAAGCTAGAAGACTTTATTAAAGTTAAAAATGTGAAAACCAACAAAGTGTATACAGCAAAGGTCGTCGGTCTCAACGAAGTAAAGGTTGAATTATGAGATTGTATTTATTATTAGTTTTTTCATTGATGACTACTTCATGTGCTAACTACATCAGTAAAATGTACACAGAACTTGATGGGCCACAAAGAAGACAGGTAGAGCAACAACGTCGTGCAAATGCAGATAGTAAATTTGACCAATATCGCAGATCGAGAAGAAGTGCAGATGCACCACAAGACAGAAGAAGTCTTACTTCAACGACTCGAGCAAATGTACAACCCCAGGTTAAAAGACAATATTCTAAAACAGTAAGTCCTCGAGTTACTGCAAGTAATTTTTATGACAATAGAAATGATGGAAGCCTTTGGGCCGGTGACGGTAACGAGAATTACCTTTTCACAAAAAATAAATGGAAAAGAAATGGAGACATTATTTTAGTTAATGTTCAAACACGTTTAAAAAATGAAATTACAATGGAATTAAAACGTGCTTTTCCACCAATTCCTAAACTTGGCGCAACACCGAATAAAGAAGGTGAACAACAGGCTGGACAACAACAAGCTGCCGCTGAAGGTGCTGGCGATGATGAAGACAAAAGCGCAGACAGCAAGATTCACGATAAGATCTCTGGGGTTATTGTAGAAGAAATCAGTCGTGATCACCTATTAGTACGTGGTCAGAAAAATGTATTATTTAAAAATCGTAAACACTTAATTGAGCTACAGGCACTCATCTCTCGTAAAGATATTAATGAAGATGACACTGTAAATTCGACAAAGTTCTTAGAAAGCTCTGTTACAGTATTGAGGTAATAAATGTTTAAAAAGCTAATTTTTGGATTAATTCTTCTTTCATTTGGAACGCATGTCGATGCAAAGATGAGTCGATTAAAGGACCTTGTCGATGTGAAGGGTGTTCGTAAAAACCCTATCGTTGGGTACGGACTTGTTGTCGGTCTAAATGGAACTGGAGATGGTGGTGGAGAAATTACTAATACATCACTAAAGCGTATGTTTCAAAAGCTTGGACTGAATCCACAAAATGAAATCAGCTCAAAAAATGTCGCAGCAGTTATTGTAACAGCGCAATTGCCATCATTTAGCCGTGTCGGTCAAAAAATAGATGTAACGATCTCTTCAATTGGAGATGCTTCATCACTAGCTGGGGGGACTCTTTTAATCACTCCACTAAAAGGTGGTGATGGAAATGTTTACGCTGTAGCAAATGGCCCGATCTCTATCGGTGGCCTTGATAAGGGAAAGAAGTTTGCAACAACTGGCCTAATTCCACACGGTGCCACAGTAGAGCGTGAACTGAAGTTAAATTTCGACAAAAAGAAGTCATTACGTCTTGCTCTAAAAAACCCAGACTTTACGACAGCTGCTCGAATTGAAAAAACAATCAACCAAGAACTTGGTGGAAAATATGCAATAGCAAAAGACTCAAATACTGTGGATATCATCATCCCTATTCAGTATCAGAGAAAAATAGTTCAGCTTCTAGCAATCATTGAGAATTTTCGAGTTCACACTGATCGCATTGCAAAAATCATCATCAATGAACGCACTGGTACAATTGTTGCCGGCGGAGATATTGCTGTAAAACCTGTAGCGATCTCACACGGCGGGCTAAATATCCAAGTAAATAACCAGGATAAAGAAGGCACGCCTGAAAATGTAAAATTTGTGGATAAGTCCACAACGCTTAATGAATTAGTGAAGAGCTTAAATGCTCTTGGTGCAACACCGGAAGACCTTATTTCGATATTTCAAGCACTTAAGCGAAATGGTGCTCTAATTGGAGAAATTGAGTTAATTTAAGTTTGCATGTCAAATAGCATTTTTTACCATTTTTTAAGGCCCGGTATAAAAAACCTTAAAAAAATGTTAAAATAATTAATGTTAATGGGCTTTTCGAGGATTGAATGGCCAGAAACTCAGGATGAGTTATATGAATGAAGTAAAAATTCATCGACCTCAAATTCAAAATAGAAATGCAATGAATAATGCATCTAATTCTATTCGTCCTGAAGAATCTGAAAAGTACATTCCCGAAGAGATCAAAAGTGCAGCACAAGGGCTAGAAGCACAGTTTAACGAGTTAATGGTTAAAGAAATGACAAAGAACCTAAACGCAGGCGTTCAAGGTACAGCTGGAAATTTCTACAAAGGACTATTAACTAGCGAAAGGGCCAAAGCACTTGTGAATGAGGATAGCCAAATACAGAAATTAATTTTGAATGAGATTTATCCTAAACACATGAGGAATTCTCAAAATTATCAAAACTATTTGGACAATAAGAATAAGTACGCACAACACAATATTAAAATGGATGAAGGGCCAACTCAACCCTCACAGGAAGTCGCAATAAAGCGCAAAAACCAAATTGGAGTAAAGTATGAGTAGTGTACAGAATACGAGATCTAGTTTCTTCCCAAACTCAAGAACTCAAAATGAGCGAGCTCAGGATGTTCAGAAACAATCTCCAATTAAAAGGAATTCAACAGCTCAAAAGGCATATATCGACAACCAAACAAGTCGTGATGCTAAGGTAACGATTCCAGAAGCTGTAAAGGACTTTGCACAAATTAAAAAAGCCGTCGATGCGGCTCCAGAAATGGATAATAGCGCCAAGATCGCAGCCCTAAAGGCACAGATTCAAGGTGGAACTTATAAAATGGACTATGAAAAAATGGCCGACAAAATACTCGGTGAGGAATTTGGAGTCTAATGAAAACACAACTTGCAAAATATTATTTTCAAATTACAGATATTTGGAAGTCGCAATGTGAGCTTCACTATAAGCTTTTCGACCTTACATGTGATGAGTATGCATTATTACTTGAAAGCGATCTAGAAAAATTAGAAGAGAAAGTTGCTCAAAAAGCATTAATCGTTTCTGAAATAGAAAAGAACGAGTACTTACGCAATGATATTCTTGCAACGATAAAAAAAGATTACAAAGAGCTTGAAGTAAACTCTATCAATGACCTACTCGACTTCTTTGCAAAGTTTGAAGCGGAAAAAGAAGGAAAGCATCTCTATCGTTTTAATGCTCTACTCGTTGATATTATTGAAAAGATTCAGGCGCAAAATAAGAAGAATCAATTATTTATTAATAAAGCACTCAGCTCTCTTCGCGAGATCAGGGAAAGTGCCATGGGTACAAAAACTGTATCTACATATAATGCAAAAGGAATGACTCAGGAGAGATCTCTTGGGCGCAATCCATAGCACGGAGAAAATTTGTCATCACGCCTTTTAAACATTGGGAATACGGGACTATCAGCTTCAAAGAAAGCTCTTGAAGTTACGTCTCACAATATTTCAAATGCGAATACTGAAGGGTATTCACGTCAACGCGTGCATCAACAAGCAAATACTCCACTAATTAAGGATGGACTTGTAACAGGTAGTGGTACTCGCATTAGAGATATCAATCGTGTCCATGATAAATTTGTTGAAAAGAAATTAAGAGACGCAAATACTGACAAGTCTTATTACGATAATAGATCCCAACAAATGGGTCGTATCGAAGACATCTTCAATGAAATCGATAATCAAGGTCTGAATCAGATCTTAAACAACTTCTTCAACTCATTTAGAGATCTTGCAAATCAACCAGAAAATGAAACGGTACGATCTGTTGTTCGCGATAAGGCACAACTTATTGTTAAAGACTTTCGTCGAATTGCTGAAACTCTCGACGAAATCTCGAGAAGTATCGATGACAAAATTTCTTTAAATATCAAAGATGCTAATCAGCATATTGAAACAATTGGTCAGCTAAATCGTAAGATTCGTGAACTAGAAGCAAATGGTGACGAAACCGGAGATATGCGAGATCAACGAGATCTTGCAATTAAAGAACTATCTAAAATTGTTAAGATCCATACTTATGAAGATGAACGTGGAAATTATAACGTTCAAGCACCAGGAGTTGGGACACTCGTAACAGCTGCCCAAACTCAAACACTTGGAACATACGTCTTTGGAAAAGAAGACTCAACAAGTGGTCAAGATGGTTCTGTTGAAGTTTTTTGGGCTTCAAGATCTGGTCAACAAATTACTGAAAAATTTAAAGGTGGATCACTTGGTGCAGTCATCAAGGTAAGAAACCACGATATTAAAGCACTAAGAGAAAAACTCGATCAAACAGCTTTTGAATTTATGAATTATGTTAATGCAATTCACAGAAGAGGATTTGTTAATCGAGAGATTCAAACTGATGCCCAAGGAAATCCGGTTACAGTTGATTCTAAAGGGCCGACAACTGGATTAAATTTCTTTAAGGAGCCAACTCAGATTGAAGGTGCGGCGCTTAGACTTGATTTAAGTGATGCCATTAAGTCTGACGTTTCAAATATTGCAACGGCACTTTCTCCAAATAGTCCCGGGGATAACCGTGTCGCAATTGCTATCTCTAAGCTTCAACACGAAAGACTTATGGGAGACGGTACAGCAACGATTGAAGAGGACTACCTAAAGACTGTCGGGAATGTCGGTTTAGAAACAGGAAAAGCAAAGCTAGACGCTGAACAATCGGAAGGCTTACTTGCACAGGCAAACTCTATTCGAGAAAGAATCAGTGGTGTTTCAATTGATGAAGAAGCGGCAAATATGATCAAGTATCAGCACGCTTACGAAGCAGCAGCTAAAGTAATGCAAACTGCAAATGAAATGTTTGATACTGTTTTATCAATTAAGCAGTAATTAGGAATATAAGTAATGACAAGAGTGTCTGAAAATTCAACGACTTTATCAATTAGGCATACGCTTAATAAGCATAAGTCTAAGATGGAAGACCTTCAAATGAAGGGGACAACTCTTAAAAGCATGCGTAAGCCATCAGACAATCCAGCTGCAAATATTGAAGCATTACAAATATCAAGTGTTACAAATGATAATGCTCAATTTAAAAGAAATGCAGACTTTGCAATACTCCAATTAAATATTACAGAAAAAGCATTAGAGAATTTAACTGATGTTGTTAATAAGGCAAAAGAAATTGCAATCGCTCAATCATCAGATATTTATAATGCCGATGTAAGACGAAATGTTGCAAACGAAGTACACCAATTACGTAATCTTGCATTATCCATCGCCAATAAGCGAGTTGGTCAACGCTATATCTTTTCAGGATATAAGACACTGCAAGCTCCGTTTGATGAAAATGGTAAATATCTTGGTGATACAGGTCACACAACGTTAGAAGTTGGAAAAGACTTCTTTGTTCAGGTTAATCTTCATGGGAAAGAAGTTTTTATGGCCGAGTCTGAATCAGACTCTAAAGTAAAACATCCTCTTGAGAAGTTTCCTGAAATGGCCGCAGGAAAAGATAGAAATAAAAATAGAGAAATTGAATCAGTTGAAGCAAATAATCGTGACATCGCATCAGTTGGTGAAGATGCTGGTAAATATACTGAGACGGCCAATATATTTGGACTACTCGACTCCCTTGCCATTTCATTAGAAAATAATGATCCAAAGCAAATTCAAAACTTACTTGAAAAATTTGATACGGCCATTACACGTCTTGTAACTTTAAGAACAAGAGTTGGTTCTGTTTCAAGTTCAGTTATGAGTAATGTGAACACAATTGAAGCAAACGATATTAGCAATATGGAAAGAAAGAGTAAGCTCGTCGATGCAGATGTAACTGAATTATTCTCAGACATCACGCGTCAACAAGAGATCTTAAAAACAGCATATAAAACATCCGAGGGGCTCTTAAATAGAAACCTCTTAGACTTTCTGCGATAACACGCTGCTGCTACTTTTTTTTTATTTAGTTGATTTTTTACTTGATTTTTAAAGTTTTGAATAATATATGAACTCTACCTGATGAATCAGGAAGGTTCAAAATTGAGGATGTGAAATGCTGGTTTTAACAAGGAAGCTAGGGGAAAGTATTGCTATAGACGATCATATTAAGATCGTTGTCGTACAAATTAAAGGTAAACAAGTTCGTCTTGGAATCAAGGCCCCGAAGGAAACAAAAATTCACCGAGAAGAGGTCTACAAGGCCATTCAAGAGCAAAATTATGAAGCTTCTCAGGCTGGACCAGATAGTCTTAACGATCTCGCAGACGCCCTGCGCAACAAGAAATAAATTCCGCTTGCTCTTTTGCCCCTACGACTGTTAAAATCTGTTATCAAGTTCTGAAACTTGAATTCGGAGGAACGACACAGTGAAAGTAAGCACAACACGATTTGGGGAATTAGAAGTTAATAAAAAAGATATCATCAAATTTGATGAAGGTATTCTTGGGTTTGAAAACCTTAAAGAATTCTTTGTTGTTGATCCAGGTGATCAAACACTTATTCTTTGGCTACAATCAGTAGATGATGGAGCAACAGCTTTCCCAATCATTGAACCAAAAATCTTTAAAGAAGATTATTCTATCAGCCTATTACCAGCTGAATTAAATAGCCTTAAGCTAGAGAACCTCACAAACGCAAGCGTTTATACAATCCTAACAATTCCTTCGGATGTAACGCTTATGTCGGCTAACTTAAAGGCACCAATCATTATTAATAACGACACTCACAAAGCACGTCAGATTGTACTTCAAGATAATAAACTAGAAGTAAAATTTGAAATGTATGCGGCCCTGAAGAAGTCGATTGTTAATTTTCATTCTGATGATTCTGTTCGTACAAATGTTAATGTTTCAAATGAGCCAACTGTTGTTGAGCAAAGTGAAACAACAAATACAGAACGTACAGCAGAAGCTTAATTTAAATTTTCCAAATTTATATATAAAAAAAGCACCATGTATATGGTGCTTTTTTATTTTAAAATTTCTTTTTTATTTCTTATAAAGTAGTTTCTGTAGCATTCTTAGCAAAGTTTAAATACATTTGTGCTTCATTATTAAGAGGATCAACAGATACAACTTTTTCCCATTCAGAAGTAGCATTTAAAACATCACCTTTTCCATAGTGTAGAACACCAAGAGCAATACGACCTGGAAGATAGTCAGGTCTTTCATTCTTAAGCTTTGAAAGTTCTTCAAATGACTTATTAACAAAGCCTTTCTTAGCATAGACTTTTGCAATCTTTACTCTGGCTTCTAAATTTTCTGGATCAAGCTTTAATACTTTTCCGTATTCAAATAGAGCTTCATCAAAACGATTATATGTTAGATATAAATCAGCTAACTCATAGTGCTTAATCGCAAATTTACGATCAATATGATTATCATTAAGCTCAGAGCTCTTAGAGTTAACCTTAACCTTTTGTGAAGCAACCTGAAAGATCTTACTTGCTTCTTCATATTGTCCAATATCATTATAGAGAACCGATAAGCTAACAGCTGCATCTGTGTGATCTGGCCTTACTTCTAAAACTTTTTTGAAAGCTTTAATGGCCTTAGAGATCTCACCCGTTAAATGAAAAATATTAGCAATTGAAAAAAGAGCATCAGCATCTTTTGGATCAATATCTAAGAGTTCATTATAAATTGATATCGCTTTATTAAATTCACGATTATCAAAAGCAACCTTGGCCTTCTTAGATAATTTCTCTTGTTCAAATGACTTCATCATAATTGGCGTCCCCTATCTTAAGCACTCTTTTACATCACTTTTTAAGTTAGAAAGATCACCATCTTTATATAAGTAGCGATAATTTTTAAAAACTAACTCACAAAGCTCTGGCCTTGCACTTTTTAAACCAATTGTTACCAAACGATCACTGGCAAGTTTTTTAACTTTATCATCATTGAATCGATTCAATAAATTCTTATAGCGAAAAGCCGCTGATTGAAAGTCTTCCGTTTTATAATAGAAGTTGGCAATGTATAGCTCTTTATCTTTTAGCATCTTATAACATTCATCAATTTTATCCTTAGCATCTTTTAGATACTTTGAATTGGGATATAAACTTCTTAGTTCATTAAAATATTTAATGGCCTGTTTAGCGGCAGTAAGATCGCGATCAAATGTTGATGGCTTCTGTTTATAGTAGGCTTCTGCAATCTTAAAAGTTACATAATCCATTCTTGGATGTTTTGGATGAAAGTCCTTAAACAAAAGATATGCAGCAGCAGATTCCTCATAGTTTTCCTGTAAATATAGGATGTCTGCCTGCATTAACTCAGCAGAGGTTGCATAGTAACTATATGGATATTGAGATTTAATTGTATTTAATTTTTCAAGCGCCATAATATAACGCTCTGATTCTTTAAGCCTTGTGGCCTCTTTAAATAAAACCTCTGCCTCAGTACTACCTTTTGGTCGATTTACTGCGCAGGAAGTCAAAACAAGAATAGAAAATAATAATGTAAGATACTTAAGCACTTGGCCCCCTATATATAGGGAAATTCTAGCACTTAACAATAATACCCGTCAAAGCTAATAGCCTTCTTCGTAAACATCTTTAAGAACTTGATCAATTAATAGCTTAATTGCGGCCGCTAATGGAATTGAAATAATCATTCCCGTAATTCCAATCATTTGAGAGCCAAGAATAACACTCCCTACAACAACAACTGGGTGGAGGTTAACGATTTTTGAAACAAGTAATGGAAAGACAATTGCGATATCAATGGCATTGGCAACAAGATAGAGGATTAAAACACCACCAAAGTCTGTGCCCATTCCGTATTCGGCGGCAATAAAGATTAATGCAGGAACAGAGCCAAATAATGGGCCTAGATAAGGGATAATATTAGTAACTGCTGCAAGGATTCCAAAGATCAGAGAAAAGCGGATATCCATAAAGAATAGGCCCGCAAAAATTATGATCCCTAAAATACTGGCCTCAATAACCTTAGCCAGAATATAATCACCAATACGACGGTTAAATTGAAATGAGAGATGATAAAGCTTTTCAAAGTACTTATTAGGTAAAAGTCTTGTGACCTTCTCTCTGAATGTTCTCATATCTCTTAATGTAAAAAAGAGAAATAAAGGCACAATAAAAAACAATTCCAGTGCCGTACCAAGAAACTTTGGCAGTACCAAAACAAAAGCACTGATCTCATCTTTTACAAAGTTCAAGGTTTGTAAAAGGTACTCATTACTTAAACGATAGCCAGACCTTGCTTCAACAAATGCCTGCAAAGATGAGTAGCTTGTTTTTAGGAAATATTCTACTTTTGGAATATAAACTTCTAAATTGTTTAATTCACTCACCATTATTGGAGTAACCTTTACCACTGGATAAATTGTAGCAAATAGAAAGATGACAACAAGGATGGCCGAGGAAAGGTTTCGATTTATATGATAACGTTCAATAAATAATAATATTGGATTTAGAATCAGAGTTAGAATGTAGCAAATTAAAAGAGGCGTTGCGACTCTAGGAAATAGAAAAAACAGGCCCATGCAACAGAGGATAAATAATCCAAAAATTATGGCCCTTAGACGATCATTACTGGTCATTTTTTTCTTTCTCTTCATTTAGTGCATTTACTTCATCATTCAAATCAGAGTTCTCAACCTTAAGTTTTCTAATTTCTCTTGCAAGAATATGTAACTTCTTTACAACTAGCTCACTCATTGCTTGGAGGAATTTAGAAGAGAGTCCCGGCTTTTCTGTAATCATTAGCTCGAGATCAGGTTTAAAAATTCCCAGCATCTCAAGTGGCTCTGAAGCAACTGCAGACACAGAACGCTTATGACCTTCTTCAAGTAGACCAATCTCTCCCAGGTAGTCCCTTCTTTCAAGATTAGTTACATGAAACTTCTTTCCACTTCGCTCTGTATAAAGTTCAACACGACCAGAGACAATGATGTAGAAGCCAATTCCAAAGTCACCTTCTTTGAAGATAACCTCACCTTTTTCATATGTTCTTTTGTGAAAGTATTTTGAAAGTTGAAATAATTCAAATTCACCGAGATTTCTTAAGATAACAGTTTCTCTTAGCAGATATGGGATGGTTACCTTATTGCTTTTAATAAGAGGATTAATCGACCACAAAAACTTTATTAAGTTAATATCGATTTGATCTTCTTTAGAATACTTCTCAGTCATAAATTACCTTTAATAAGTTTCAATGGAATCGGACTTAACCCAACCCTTAACGCTACTTGGCCAATAAATAAAAGACCATCCCTCATTCACCTTAGAGATAATCACTCTAAGTCCTTCACGTGCCTGCTGGTTATGTTCAAAAATTGCAGAAGGTCCTTCATGGACTTGCGTATCTTTCATCACAACAGCATTATTATATGTTGCTTTCAAATAGATGCTATTGAAAATAGCAGGACTGAGTGAAACGATAAATAAAATAAAAATAATACCTTTATGAATTTTAGTTCTCCAATTTAAAACTAAAACAATCAAAAGTAGTACCAAGGTAATACTAGTATAATAAACACTTGGTATATCAAGGCCTTTGGCAACAAGATTATACTCCTGACTACCTAAGTCATATTGAGTCTTAATATAGTCGATATTATTGGTTACAAGCTTATCTTGCTGACCTAGCTGATATGACTTTTCAAGATAAAGTCTGGCCGCTCCAAGGTCTTCTAATTTCAAGTACGCGGTGCCCAAATTATAAAAATACTGGGCATCGATAAATAGACTTTTATTTTTAATCAGAAGATCTTTATAAGCTTCATAATCTTTATTTTTATAAAGTTCTTCCAATTCTTTTAGTGGATTTCCTGTGTTAGTATCTGGCATAAATTTATTATCTATTTGGCTTGTAGCCTTTGCAAGTGAGTGATAATTCTACCACATAAAAAAAGTAAAAAAGAGGTGAGTTATGGAATACGGCGTTAGAAACAATGAAATAAATGATCAATTTGATAAGCTATTCTCTTCAATTCTTAAAGAGCAGAAGAATTTTATGGAAGTTCGTGGGCCACAAGAAGGAAAAGAGCATCTAGTTGAAGAAACTTTAAAAGCTTATAATCAAGAAAGAGGTAAAGGTATCTACTTTAACTATGTTTCATCTGGACGCGGACACGGGCCATTCACTGAGTTAATTGACGGTTCAGTAAAGTATGACTTAATCGGCGGTATTGGTCCTAACCTACTTGGTCACTCACATCCTATCTATATTAAGTCACACCTTGAGGCAGCTCTTGGTGACTCAGTTATGTGTGGAAATCTTCAACCATATCCACAAGCAATCGAATTAACAAATAATCTACTTAGTGCAGTTAAAGAAAGTAACCTGAAGCACTTTTGGTTTACAGGTTCAGGTAGTTTTGCAAATGATCTAGCTCTTAAGCTTGTTTGGCAAAAGAAAGATCCTGCTTATCGTGTGATTGCTTTCAAGAAAGCTTTTGCAGGTAGAAGTGTTGCTACTCAGGATATCACTCATAATGCTAATTACCGTCAAGGGATGCCTAAGTCTTTAGATGTTGATCACGTTCCACATTTTGATCAAAACAACCCTGAGGACTCATTAAAGAATACACTAGCGGCACTTGAGGAAGTTACAGCGAAACACCCAAATCAGCACTGTGCAATTATGCTTGAAATTATTCAAGGTGAAGGTGGGTTTATCTTTGGACCAAAAGAATATTACGAAGAAATTTTTAAGTGGGCCAAGAAGAAAGGTTTATATATTTGGATTGATGAAGTTCAAACATTTGGTAGAACAAGAGAATTATTTGCATTCCAAACAATGGGCCTAGATAAGTATGTCGATATTGTTTCTGTAGGAAAGGCCCTACAAGTTTGTGGTGTCCTTTATAGTGAAGAATTAAACCCTAAGCCTGGTTTAATTGCAGGTACTTTCAATGGATCTGTTTCAGCACTTTCAACAGGAAGTAAACTTATTAAGTATCTAACAGAAGGTAATTTCTACGGAGATAATGGACGTATCAAAGAATTAGAAGATAAGTTCATCACAAAGCTTACTCACTTAATGAAGAACTCTTGTAAAGACAAGATGACTTATGTTGGTGGTATTGGAACAATGATAGCTTTTGAAGTCGGTGACTCAACAACTGAAACCGTTTCAAAATTTGTTAAGGCTCTATTTAATAACGGAATCGTTGCCTTTATGGCCGGTAAAGAACCAACGCGAGTTAGACTACTTCTGCCTCTTGCTATGACTGATGAGCATATTGATGACATCATTTCTATAATTGAAAAAACAATCTTAGAAGAAATAAATTAGGGAAAGAAAAAATGTTTCGAATAAGACCTGTTAAAAAAGAAGACTTAGAAGATTTATATGATCTTTCGGGATTATATACTTTTATTAACTTACCTCATGATAAGGAGTTAATCGAAAGTAAGATCAATAGTTCTCTTCGCTCTTTTAAACAAATGAGTTCTGATCTTTCACGAGATCATTATATTTTTGTGCTAGAAGACCTTGAGGCAAATAGAGTTATCGGCTGCTCTATGATTCACGCACGTCATGGTGATGAACATGAGCCTCATTTTTATTTGAAAGTTGGACAAGAAAATAAATTTTCCCAAACAATAAATACAGGTTTCATACACGGAACCCTAAAGCTTGGCTACGATACAGATGGGCCTACAGAAATTGGTGGCCTTATCCTTGATCCAAGTTATCGAGGCAATCCTAATAAACTAGGAAAGGTTCTTTCATTTTGTCGTTTCATGTATATGGGATTAAATCCTCATCGTTTTAAGGACACTGTTCACTCTGAACTAATGCCCCCATTCGATGCCGATGGAAAATCTCCACTATGGGAAGCAATTGGTAGACGATTTCTAAATATGGAATATCATGATGCCGATATCTTAAGTCGTAAGAATAAAGAATTCATTCTAAGCCTCTTCCCTTCAGGAACAATTTACGAAACCCTACTTCCAATTGAAGCGAGAAATGCCGTTGGAAAAGTTGGACTTGATACAGAACCAGTAAAGAGAATGCTTGAATCAATTGGTTTTAAGTATACAAATGAAGTGGATCCATTTGATGGTGGTCCACACTATCGCTGTAAGCTAAAAGACATTAAGCCTGTTCAAACAATCCAAAAAGCAAAGATAGAGCAAGGAAGTTGTAATCATCCAAAACTTTACCTTGTTATGACAAATGAAGAAAACTTTGAGGTAATCTGTCTCAAAGGTGAACTCAATAATGATATACTTACTGTCGACAACATTTCACAATATAAACTTGATCAAGGTCAAGACGTCACAGTGATGGCAATATAAGGAGATATTTATGTATCAACTAAAAGGCTCATTTTTTAATAATAACTTTGTGCAATTTGATAATACTGTAGATAAGCGAACAGATCGTACGATTTCAAGAGAGTGTCCAAGTGATACTTCTAAGATCCTTTGGAACCTACAAGTAAATTATTCTCATATCGATGAGTTAATTGATTCTGCTCACAAAGGATTTCAAACTTGGCGCAATACTTCCATTGAAGAAAGAATTGAAGCATTAAAAAGGTACCAAGAAGCACTTAAAGGTAAGCAAGAACAAATTGCTACTGCCATCGCCCTTGAAGTAGGAAAGCCTCTATGGGAGGCCCGTACAGAAGCGGCTGCTCTTATTGCAAAAGTTAATGTAACGATTGAATCTTCCCTGCCTCGTATTCAGACAAAAGATATGCAAAACATTGCGCCAAATACAAACGCGCATATTTACTATAAGCCAGTTGGCCCAAGCTTTATTATTGGCCCATTCAATTTCCCATGCCACCTTGCAAACGGACAAATCACAGCGAATCTTATCTCTGGGAACTCAATTATTTTCAAGCCTAGTGAGAAGACATGTTATTCAGCACAGCTAATGTTTGAATGTCTTGCAGAAGCAAAGTTTCCAATGGGTGTTGTTAACCTTATTCAAGGTGATGGTGAAGTCGCCAGAAGAATCATCAAAGATAAAAGAGTTAAGGGTATCTTCTTTACTGGTTCAAAAGAAGTTGGTCAAAAGATTCTAGAGTCAACTCACACAGACTTATCAAAACTTGTCTCACTTGAACTTGGTGGAAAAAATACTTCAATCATCACAGAAAGTGCAGATATTGATTATACGCTAGAAGAAATTCTAACAGGCTCGTATTTAACGACTGGTCAACGTTGTACCTCAACTGGTCTCGTTGCAATTCATAGTTCAATTAAAGATGAATTCATTAGTCGCTTTCATGATATGGCAAAGAAGATTATTGTTGATCATGCAACAGAACATGAAGTTGAACCTTTCATGGGCCCTTTAATCGATCAAGCCTCTCTTGATCAATACCTACTCTTTATGGGAATGGCAAAAAGAGAAGGACTTGAAGAAGTTATGCGTGGGAAGCAATTAGAGCGTGCGACAAATGGTTACTATGTCTCACCTTCAATTCATTACGCAGATAAGCTAATTCCAAATAGCCATTTCCTTGCAAATGAAATTTTTGGTCCAAACTGTACCTTTGTAAGTTATGACGATTTTGATGAGGCCATCAATATTGCCAACTCTACAGAGTATGGACTAGCAGCTTCAGTCTTCACTAAAGATGCTGCAAAATTTCAACATGCAGTTAATAATATTGATGCGGGACTTGTTAACCTAAACCGCGCAACTGTTGGAGCAAATTCAAAGCTTCCTTTTGGTGGCGTTAAAAACTCTGGTAATTATCGACCTGCCGCTGTTTCGACAGTTGATCATTGTGTTTATCAACTAGCAACATTAGAAATTGAAGAAACTAGTGCAAAAGGAAATATTAAAGGATTAAAAGAAGATTAATAATGTTTCTTATTTACAAGAACGCCGGTCGAAGAGTTCTGTGAAAGGTCTCTTCGATTTTTGCGTTCTTGTTCTAAATCAACAACAGAGTTTTTTGCATATAAATCGAGAACTTCCTTCCCTTTTATTTTTGTATAAACATTCTTAAAGCGCTCTTTTTCATTAATGATAAAAGTTGTAGTCTCAACAGGCTTGGCACCTGGGTGAACTTTATGTGATTCGAATTTTACCTTAGTTATAAAGTTATTAATGAATTGATGAACTCTATGTCCAGTGAAGACCTCACCTTGATCAAGGCCATCAATAGTTAGATCTGCAACAGCTTCCTCTTGTCCCGGGAAAGGAATAATCTTGGCCATTCCAGAAGGCGTATAAGTAATTTCCTGCCCTTGATTATGACTAATTAAGAGATTAGTTAACGTATCCTTTGCATCCATATCACCGAAGGTTGTTAAATCAGTAACTTCTTCTGGAGTTATGATACGTAGTAAATGTCTAATAAGGTTTGATTGTTCCATCATTTCCTATATTTTACACCAAAGTCTGACTCAACTTATCGGCTTTTCAAAAAAAAAAATTAGCAAATTTAATTGAGATACAATAATTTCAAACACTTAACTCATTGATAAATAATTTTCCCATAAAAGAAAATATTTACAATTTAAAAAAATAGGATTATAAAATTAACTACTTAAGATTGCTGGGATGTGGCGCAGCGGTAGCGCAGTAGACTGTTAATCTATTGGTCGCGAGTTCGAATCTCGCCATCCCAGCCATTTTTCATACCGAAACTCCATGAAACAATTCAATCAATTCATTCAAAATAATAACTCTTTCAAAGAGTCTTATTTAGAAACACTTGCACTTTATCGTGAAGATGCATCTAGTGATGTAGAAGAGAGCAATGAGTATTTGTCTCAAAGATTTCAAGACTTCTATAAAGAGGCCATCTTTTCAACTAAACTCGACTCATATTCAAACTTAAATTTTTACTGGTTTAATCTGATAGAAGCATTAATTGAGATCATTTCTTACCATTCAGAATTTGAAGTAGGCCAAGACTACGAAATGAGTGAATCAGAAGATGCTATATTTAATTTCTGGCACGATAGCAATCTTGCAAAGTCTTTTTTGAATTCACTTAGTGAGACAAAAGACCTCTTAGCTGAATCAAAAAAGCTTGTTCATATTTTAGAAGATAATATTATTTCATTTTTTAAAATACATATCCTAGAAGAAGTCGACCAAGAGCTGCGCTATTTGAATGTACCTGAGCTTGGTGATGACAATATATCAGTATATCAAAACGGTAACCGTATACTATTTGATAAACTAGAAGATAAAGTCCTTGCTCATATCAATGAAAATTCTAAAAACAAGCACGCTCTAAGTACGAAGATCGATGACTTAACTATAATCTTCTACTCCGACCTTGAAGATTCATCATCTTTAATGACAGAGAAAATAGCAAAGGCTTACGAAAGATTAAGAAAGTATACTCCTGATTTATTTGAGGTATTTAAAACTTTTACGAATAATATTATACCGATTAAAGAAAAGGGAATTGTCAGCTACTCAATGCAAACACTTCCAGGATACTCATCAATCAATACATTTGACCGTGATGATATAGATCTAATGGATGACCTTCTTCATGAAAATGGACACCATGTTCTAAATAGCTATTTAAATCAGAATGAGCTCTTAGAGGAGCTTGAAGAAAAAATCTATTATAGCCCTTGGCGTAGGGCCTTAAGGCCAATTAGAGGTATATACCACGCTTATATGACCTTTTATTGGGCCCTTGAACTATTCTCATCGCTTTCAAAACAAACAGAACACGACTTCACAGAGAATGAATTTAAAAAAATACAAGAGAGAGCAATTGAAGAATATTATATGCTCGTATTTTGTGAACTTGATTTAGAGAAGGCTTATAAAGAAGAGATTATTTCAACTGAAGGCCATGAAATCTATCTTGTTTTTAAAGAAATGGTTGCCTCACACCGTAATCATATTTTGAATCTAGAAAAAAAGATAAACTCTGACTCAATTGAGAATATTAAAAACGAGTTACTAGCTGCAAGAAGTGAGTATTACTAAACCTTCCTTAAAACCTTAGACTTAATTGTTTGCATCTCATTTGCAGGCATAAGCTCTCCTTGAGAAGTTGCAATCGGTATTCCTTTTTCAATTACTTCTAAGCATTGCTCATATTTCTCTTCACTAAAGAGTATTTTTGACTTTAGTAAGTAGGCTACAGAATATTTAGGATTTTCATTTAATACTACTTCTAAATGCTTTAGTGCCTTTTCAAATTTTTCATTATTAAAATGAATATCAGCTAATCCAAAGTTTGCAACAACATCATTTTCATCAATGGCCAAAACCTTATTAAACATTTCAAAACGACGGGCACGTTCTTCTTTTTCCGCTCTTTCTTGTTCCTCTTTCGCTTTCTTCGCTTTAGCTTCATCACCGAAACGCTTGAAAGAAGCAACTGTTGCAAGGGCCTTTTCTTCCTCGGCCTCTTCTATTTTTCCAAGCTTCATTAAATATAAGGATTTATTGGTATGTGCCATAACAGAGCTTTCATCAACCGCTAATAACTCATCCATAACATCAATGGCCATCTGGTGTTCTCCGCTATTTCCAAGAATAACTCCTTTAGACTCATATGCATCTGCGTATAAAGGATTGAAACTAATAACTTGATCTAACAAGCTTAAAGATTCAGTAATCTTATTTTTATGAAAGAGATTAACGGCCTTATTATAATAGTATTCACTAATCTCTTCTTTTATATTTTCTTTAGCAAGTACAGGATATGTATTAATTTTGATTAAATCATCTTGGTATGAAACCTCAAGATTATTAATTAATAGCTCCCTTGGCGCTTTTGCTACAGAAAAGTGAGTTTCACCAATCTTACAACGATTAAGTATCTCTACCTTTTTATCATTTAGACTAACCTCATCAGCTAGTTCTTTATTTGAAGTTAATAACACTGGATAACGAGCGGCACCTCTTCGACTTTCAATTTTTGATGCGGTTTCTTGTCCAAGAAAACATCCTTTATTATAACTAATTGCAAATTCATTTAAGCGCGTTTCATTAATTAATTTAGTGCGATCAATTGTTTTATCTAATATAGGCCATGCTGTTAAGACTTCTAAGAAGTTCACATAATCTTTCTTGTCTAATTTCTCATCAACAAGACCGATATAGCCTACACCATCAAATAGATCCATTGTAACGAAGTCATTTCCCTTCCTCGTTGAAAGGCATGGAAGCTTTTGAGTTTTCTCAATCGTTATATCTTCCATGATGATAAACTTCTCTAACTCTTCAATTGTTTCTTCAGAAATTTTCTCATCGACAGCAAGATAAAAACCATCATTATTATGAATTAAATAGAAAAAAGAAAACACACGTCCTGTACGATCAAGGCGACATGCAATTGTCGCAGCATTATCAAGGCCACTTATATCAGCAGTAATTTGCCTTTGTAGATACTCTCGAGTTTCCTCACCTTTGAACTTGTAAACAACATAATTATTTAACGTAAATTGGTTATCGTTAAAGAAGAATTCAAACATTACATCTTTAATAATCTCTTGATTGTTTTCCATATCGTTAACCTACTTTACTAATTACAATATTAACTAAACTCTACTAGGCATTTTTTATTGTACCTTTCACTATATAAAACTAAATATATAATAGAAATTGTCTTAAGACTATTTAACGTAATTTAGTGATGCACTGAAAAAAGGAAATCGTAATGTCTATTCGCCTCATTATCGATGACAAGAAAAACACAAAGAAAATTCTTATAAAAAATAAAATAACTTTTGGCCGAAACAAAGAAGTTGTCGATATTGTTCTGGATGACCCTAAAGTCTCTTCAAAACACTTTGAAATTATCTATGACAAAAGCTCAATTCTTGTCCGTGACCTGTCTTCCAAAAATGGAACATTTATCAATCAGAAAAGAATCGAAAATGAAGAGCCTTTATATGTCTATGATATTCTAAAAGCTGGCAGCATTAGTATATCTATTGATGCTAAATCACTTACAAGTTTTGAATTTGAAAGACTCTATAGAAAAACAGATCCAAATTACTGGGGTGAGAATATTACCAATATTCTAAAAACCAGCAAATTCGTCTTAAAAGATATTAAAAAACCTATTAAGATTAAACGCTAAAGCTTTCACCACATCCACAAGTATTCTTTGCATTTGGATTTTCAAATACAAAGCCCTTTCCGTTTAGGCCGTCTTTGAAATCTAAAGTTATTCCACTAAGGTATATTGAAGACTTAGGATCGATAAGAATCTTTACGCCATCCATTTCAATAATATTGTCACTGTCCTTAGGGGCATCAAAGTCGATATTATAAGATAGTCCAGAGCATCCGCCTCCGATAACACCTAGACGAAGACCGAAGTCAGTCTTAGAACGATTTTCACTTTCGAAAATGTTTTTTATTTGGCCAAGGGCCTTTGATGTTACATTTAATAGCTCACTCATATAAACCTCTGAAATTACGTAGGTAATTATATCCAATACCTGTATTATATCATATTGGTGATATACTTTATATAGGAGTATCAAGCAATGTCTATCTCATTAGTTATTAAATGTGGTGAAAATACGGCCAAATTTTTGATCAAACCAAAAATCACTTTTGGGCGATCAAAGTCGGCAGTAGATATATCAGTAGATGATAAGAAAATATCATCAAAACACCTTGAAATTACACACGAAAAAAAAAATGAGATAATAGTTAAGGACCTTAACTCTACAAATGGTACCTTCATCAATAACAAGAAAATCGAAGGGCCCCATAGGCTCTATGTCTATGAAACTGTAAGAATAGGAAATTGCTATATTACAATATGTCTTGATGACTTAACTGAGCTCGAACTTAAATCTCTCACCCGACCGATCGAAGAGCATTTTGAAAATGGTGAAGTGACACAGACCAATACGAATCTTGCCGATCAAACAAGCTTTTTGGCCATAAATAATAAATTAAGTCTGCAAAGCCCAAAGCTTCGCGGAGATATTAAGAAGAAAGCACAAACTAAAAAGCCAGCTAAGAAAAAGAAACCAAAAGAGCCTGAAGAGGATAAAACTGTCATGACTAAAATCATGAAGTTTTTCAAATAAGACTCTTACTTATTTGGTACCCAAGCAACATCCTTAATATTTTCAATCTTATTTAGAAATCTTGCTACAATAAAGAAATAGTCAGATAAGCGATTTAGATATTCTAAATCGATTCTTTCAACATCACCTAAGTCCACGGCCTGTCTTTCTACTTCACGAGTTTTAGTACGACAGATATGAATATGAGAAGCGGCAACACCTCCCCCAGGTAGAATAAAGTACTTCAATGGATCAACGATAGTATCGAAGTAATCGATTTCTTCTTCTAAGTGGATTAACTCATCTTCTTTTAGCTTAGGTAAATTGTAATTTTCACGGTCCTCTTTTAGACTCGCAAAGTTGGACCCAAGGACAAAGATATTGTCCTGGATCCTTTTAAATGTATTTTTCAATCGTACTTCTTGAATATAACAAAGAGATAAACCGATATAGCTATTTAGCTCATCCAAGTTTCCATAAAGGTTTATTCTAGCACTTGCTTTAGAAACACGTTGTCCACCAACTAGACTAGTCTCACCCTTATCACCTGTTCGAGTATATAGCTTAGATTTCTTCATTACATATTCCTTCTATATTTCCCACCAATCTCATATAGAAGATTTGTGATTTCACCTAATGAACAATAATTTACCGTCTCGATTAATTCTTCGAAAATATTTCCTCCAGAAAGTGCAACTTCTCTTAGGCGATTAAGCGCGTCTTCTGATTTATTTTTATTTCTTTCTTTGAAGTCATTGAGTCTAGCAATTTGTCCTTTCTTTTCTTCATCACTACAGCGAGATAATTCAATTTCTTGATTTAGTTGCTCGTCAATATTATCGGCGATGTAAGTATTCACACCAATAATTGGTAGCTCACCTGAGTCTTTAAGAGTTTCATAATGAAGTGACTCTTCTTGAATCTTAGATCTCTGATACATACTTTCCATTGCACCAAGAACACCACCTTTGTCTGAGATTCTCTCAAATTCAGAAAGAATAGCTTCTTCAACAAGACCAGCTAACTCTTCAATTACGTAAGCTCCTTGCATTGGATTATCAGACTTATTAAGACCGAATTCACGGTTGATAATCATTTGAATTGCCATTGCACGACGAACAGACTCTTCAGTTGGAGTCGTAATCGCTTCATCATATGCATTTGTATGAAGAGAGTTACAATTATCTGAAAGTGCAAGATAAGCTTGTAGAGTTGTTCTAATATCGTTGAAATCAATCTCTTGAGCATGAAGTGAACGACCAGATGTTTGAATATGATACTTAAACTTCTGAGCCTTATCATTTGCTCCATACTTATTACGCATTGTAATCGCCCAAATCTTTCTAGCAACTCGACCGATTACTGAATATTCAGGATCTAATCCATTAGAGAAGAAGAAAGATAAGTTTTGAGAGAACTCATCTATATTTAATCCACGAGCTAAGTAGTACTCAACAAATGTGAATCCGTTTGCCAGTGTGAAAGCAACTTGTGTAATTGGATTCGCACCAGCTTCTGCAATATGATAACCAGAAATTGAAACAGTATAATAATTTCTAATTTTTTGCTGACAGAAGTATTCTTGAACATCCCCCATCATTTTTAGTGCAAATTCTAGAGAGAAGATACAAGTATTTTGGGCCTGATCTTCTTTTAAAATATCTGCTTGAACTGTTCCACGAATTTGTTGAAGGATCGCCAAACGCTTATCTTTATCATAATAATCATCGCCCTTAAGTTTTTGTCTTAGGGCCGTATTAAGATAGAATGCCAGCATAATTGGTGCCGGTCCATTGATTGTCATTGAAACAGAAGTGTATGGATCTGAAAGATCAAAACCATCAAATAATAATTCCATATCCTCAACTGTTGCAATTGAAACACCTGCTTCGCCAATTTTACCAAAAATATCTGGACGTAAATCAGGGTCCTCTCCGTAAAGAGTTACAGAATCAAAAGCTGTTGAAAGACGCTTTGCCTTGTCATCTTTTGAAAGATAGTGAAAACGTTTATTAGTTCTTGCTGGTCCACCTTCACCTGCAAACATTCTCTTTGGATCTTCATCTGTACGCTTAAATGGGAAAATCCCAGCACCGTATGGGAAGAACCCTGGAAGGTTTACATTTCTAATGAACTTATACTGATCTACAATTGAGGTGAAATTTGGTGTTCCAACTTTTTGGATATCAACACCTGAAAGGGATTGATACTTAGTCGCTACGTTGAACTCACGATCACGAACCTTGTAAGTAAATGTTCCACTTTCATATTGCTTAAGAACGGATTGAAATTGTTCTAATTCTTTTTCAACTTCTTCACCAAGTTCTTCTTTTAACTGAGTAAGCTTTTCTTCGATTTCTTTACTAGGAACAATTTTACTTGTGATCTCTAGGGCCTCAACATCACGTAGCTTTTCCATTCTCTCAAAAGTTTCTGAGTTATAGTCACGACTTGTTTTTGCAATTTCTCTTAAATAAAGAGCTCGCTCTGGTGGAATAATTCTAGTCTTATCGGTACGTGCACGATTGGCCTCAATTCCTTCCAGAGGTGCTTGATCGAAATCAAAAGTCTGTGCAATTGCTTGAAATAATGCATTTACTCCAACGTCATTAAACTTAGATGCCATCGTTCCAAAGATTGGTAAATCTTCATCAGTTGGAGAACCTGGATGCCCAGCAAAGAGATTATGATTGCGACGATATTGTTTTCTAATATCTCTCATTGAATCTTCTGAGCGAGGTTTTTCAAATTTATTTAAAACAACAAAGTCAGCTTGTTCAAGCATTTCGATTTTTTCTAACTGAGTTGCGGCACCGTACTCAGGTGTCATTACATACATACACTTATCAGAAATCTTTGTGATCTCATCAGAAGCCTGACCAATACCTGAAGTTTCAACAATAATTAAATCAAAGTCTTGTTCCTTTAAAAAATTAACAGTCTTTTTGATTTGTGGTGAAAGCTCTGTTCCTGAGTCACGAGTTGCAAGGGATCTAATATAGAAGTTTTCAAAGTTTGCAGACCCTAATCTAATACGATCTCCAAGTAGTGCCCCCTGTGTCTTTTTCTTTGTTGGATCAACTGAAATAAGAGCGACTTTCTTCTCTGGATAGAAGCGGTGAAATCTTAAAAGAGTTTCATCAATTAATGATGACTTACCGGCTCCACCTGTTCCCGTAATACCTAGAACTGGAATATTCTTTTCTGAAGATGGAATCTCAATTTCTGTCCCATCCTCAATTGCAGTAATAACCTTTGCAAGACTTGTCTTTGGCAGCTCTTTTTGCTTAGCATTTAAGTCAAAACCTTCCAGTGTCGAATGAGTTGCTCGCTCAATCATGTCATCAATGATGCCCTCAAGACCAAGCTTCATACCATCTTCTGGAGAATAGATTCTTGTAATTCCCTTTTCATGCAGGGCCTTAATCTCTTTTGGTGTGATAACTCCACCACCTCCGCCAAAAATACGTACATTAGAGGCACCAGCTTCATCTAAGAGCTCTCTAACGTAGGCAAAGTACTCATTATGCCCACCTTGGTAAGAACTCAGTGCAACTGCATGAGCATCTTCATGTAATACAGCATCCACAACTTCTTGCGCCGAGCGGTTATGGCCTAAATGAATTACCTCAACGCCTTTTGACTGAAGTAATCTTCTCATAATATTTATTGATACATCGTGACCATCAAATAAGCTGGCCGCTGTGACAAATCTTAGTTTTCTCACGGTAAACCCCTGAAATTATGTAAAGTAAAAATTATTATTTACTTAATCTTTTTACGTTCCAATATTGCTAAAGGACTATACCTAATGTATTTTAATCAGGCAAAAATCCCTTTAATGATGCGTTGATATACGTTAAAATACTGTCTGTATTAAAGTATTAGGAATTGCTAATGAGCGAAGATGTTAAATTTTTAGTTGAGAACCCTTACCACTCAGCACGTTTTAAACCTGCGAGAAAAGGTAAAAAAGGTCCAAAACTACTTGCTGTTGTACACCAATCAGGTTGTACAGGTTGTGAAATCTGTATTCAAGGATGTCCAGTAGATTCAATTGAACTAGTTCCTGGGCCAAATCCAAATAACCCACAATTTAATCAAACAGTTGAAATCGATCTAGCACGTTGTATCGGTTGTCAAAACTGTTCTCAAGATTGCCCTTGGGAAACGATTACAATGTATGAACATAATGATGCATTTGCTATCTGGGGAAAAGAGACTCTAAAGTCAGAACTTTATATCTCAGAAGAAAGCTTAGATCAGCTTCATAATGAATACGGGATTAAAAAAGATTTACCAAGTGAAGAATCAAATAATGAAGAAGAGAGTGCTTAAGTATTAGCACTCTTCTTCTTTCCTTTATACTCAGTTAAGAAATAATCAATTATATAGATACCTGCTGCCACAGAAATGGATGCGTCTGCAACATTGAAAGCTGCAAAATGCCAGCCACCATAATAGAAATCAAACATATCAACAACGTAATCTAGTGATATACGATCAATTAGATTTCCCACGGCCCCTGCAAAGATCATTGAATAGGCAAGACATAGAAGATAGCTCTTCTTACGTGCATCCCAAATAAGATAGACAAACCAAAAGCAAGCAATAACTGGAAGAATCTTAAAGAGAACCATTCTAACAACGTCCGGGAAGCTTCCTCCCATTCCGAATGCAACCCCTGGATTTCTAACATATGTTAAATTAAAAAAGCCTGGAATTACCTCAAGAGTTTCACCTAGTTTAAAACTTGATTGTATTGCGCCTTTTGAAAATTGATCTAAAAATAAAATCCCTACAATAAGTAAGGTCATTTGCCATATTCGATTCATTCGTAATATTCCTTAGGATTAATTTCGTATTTCTCAATTTTACGAAGTAACGTCTTCTTTGGAATATTCGCTTTTAGAGCAGTTTGATTAATCTTACCCTTATTGATCTTTAAAGCCTGAACAATAAACTCTTTCTCAAAGATATCTTTTGCCTGTGAAAAATTAAGCCTTAACTCACCATCTTCTTCTGTCGTCGCAAAAACAAATTGATAGCCTTGCGCACTTGCAATTAGCTTCTCATCTTGACCTGCGTCTGTAAGAACAGAGTCTTTAATCTCTTCATAATCGATAATTGTTTGTTCATCAGCATCATTAGATGATTCAACAGTTGCTGATTTACGAATCTTATCTGGTAGTGAAGAAGATTTGATTATGTCTCCGCTTTCAATAATAAAAGCATGCTCAATAACGTTTCTTAGTTCTCGAATATTTCCTGGCCAATCATGACTCTTCATAATGGCCATCGCATCATCATCCAGTCCCGAAATACTGAGATGGTGAACATTGTTAAAATATTTAACGTAGTAATCTACAAGATGTGGAATATCTGAATTTCTTTCTCTTAATGGAGGTAGATAAACAGGAAGAACATTTAAACGATAAAATAAATCTTCTCTAAAAGTTCCGTCTTCAATCATTTTCTCAAAAGGCTTATGTGAAGCAGCAATGATTCTTACGTCACATTTAATTTCTCTGTTTGAACCAACAGGAGTGAACGAGCCTTCTTGAAGAACACGAAGTAGCTTTACTTGCATTGTAGGTGAAACATCACCAATCTCATCTAAGAAAAGTGTTCCACCGTCAGCAAATTGAAATTTACCAATCTTTCTTTCATTGGCACCAGTAAATGCACCTTTCTCGTGCCCAAATAATTCAGACTCAATTAAGTTCTCTGGTATCGCTGCAAGATTAATCGTTACAAACTTTTCATCTTTTCTTGGCCCATTATAGTGAATGGCACGAGCAACAAGCTCCTTACCAGTACCTGACTCACCTCGAATAAGAACCGGTGTATTGACCTGTGCAAGTTTTCCAATTACGTTGAAAACCTTTTGCATAACATCTGATTCACCAACAAATTTATTCTTAGTATCCCCAAGAGATAAAACTGGAGCAGAGAATCCAACTGTCTCAACTAGTGAGCGTGCTTTTAATGCTCGCTTAATTAAAGAAACTAAATTCTCAGAGCTAATTGGCTTCTCTAAGTAATTATAAGCACCTTCTTTAACGACCTTTACAGCATCAGTAACATTCGAATATGCCGTTAAAATAATAACAATAACAGATGGGTCATGTTTTTTGATTTCAGTTAAGGCTTCAATCCCATCCATCTCTGGCATGTTAACATCCATAACAACCAGGTCATATTTCGTTTTATAAACTGCACTTAGTGCTTCTTTTCCATTGTCTGCAACATCGACAGCGAAGTGATGAAATTCAAGAGCTTCCCTTACAGAACTCTGTAAAACCTTATCATCATCAACGACTAAAACCTTATGCATACGCACTCCAATTATTTATTTAAAAATTTAATTAAAAAGCTTGTTCCTTCACCAATTTGAGAGGTTACAGATATCTCTCCACCATGAAGTTCTACAAAGTATTTTACCAGATAAAGACCTAGACCGCTTCCCTTAATCGTATGAGAAGCATCGTTTTTAACCCGATAAAACTTCTCAAATATATTATCGACGTCATTTTGTCCCATACCAACGCCATTATCCGATATTTCAATATAAACCCAAGTATCATCATCCCAAGTTTTAATATCAATGACTTTGCCTATACCGGCATATTTAATTGAGTTTTCAACAATATTTGAAATAATTCTATTAACTAAGCTCGTGTCAATTTCGATAGGAAATAATGGGCCTAATTCAGTATTGATTTTCATCTCTTTTGATCGCGCTAAATAACTTAAGCTATTTACACAATCATCAATTACTTTATTAACATCCTTACTTTGTAGATTAAGAGAAATATTTCGTGATTCAACTTTAGTTAAATCTAAGATTGAAGTTATAAAATTATTTAATTCTTTAGTTGAATCAATTATTGTTTTTAACCCTTCATGAACATACGTTTCACCACCACGATTTTTCTGCAACATATTGTCTGCAACACCTGCAATCTTGGCCACAGGGGTTTTTAAATCGTGTGACATTAATGAGATAAAGTTTTGTTTCAAATCTTCAACTCTTTTTAATAATTTAGTCTCTTCCTGAATTTTATAACGACGTTGATATTCACCAATGGCCCTAAAGGGAACCCAAATATAATAAACAACAAACACAGTAAGTAAGATGTGGGTTATATATAGCCAAAGTCCAAAAGCAATGAATATCAAATAAGAAATCAGAATCGTACTAAAGATAATAGCAACTGTAGTTACAAGTCCTTTTACTGGCTGGATACGTGAGATAACAATTGAAAGAATGATACCAATTAGCATCGAAATTAATTTTGTTACCCACATCGGTATTGCATAGACTAGCTTATTTTCTATAAGTGACTTAGTCATATTGGCATGTATTTCTAATTTTGGTGATCGCCTCTGATCTTTATCAAATGGAGTTTTAGCGTAATGACCAAGATTTGATATATAGGCGGGACCAATTAATACTATTTTTCCATTAAAATAGCCTGGCGGAATATTCCCAACAACAACCCTATGAACCGGTAGTTTTTCGACATGCTTAAGTTTGCGTAAGGGGTAACGAAACAAGCTAAAACTAGCGTCAGCTTCGGGCATATAATATGCACTTTTTAGATTATTAAGAATTAGTGGCTCTTTACCATGAAGAATTCTCCACTCATTTGCCGTCCAAAAGCTTAATGTCTCTTCTCCTGATATATTGAGAACCATTCTTCTTACAACATCATCTTTAGCAAATAGCTTACTATCAATATTAACAATTGCTGGAGAATAACCAAGATCTCGTAATTGTTGAGGAGGTAGTCTTTCCCCCCATGCGTCTAATTCAGTTCCATAACGATATAGGCCACCTTGTTTGACGTAGGCTTTAATTTCATCGTGAAGTAATTCTAAAGAGTTTGCTTCTCTCTCATTTAAAGGAGCTGAAAGATCTCCAAAGAAATTAATAATAGCAGGCTTATCTTTTAAAACCTTACGGAATAATTTTAAGTAAGTTGTATAAGTATAGGGATAGCTCTCACCTAAAAACTCATCACTTTCTTCATCAATTTTTATAAGAACAATTCTGTCATCTTTATTTAGACTAAAGTCCGTTTTTAGACGTAAGTCATAGAAGATTGCTTCAATCGTTGGAAATTTGTATTGGAAAAGAACCAAAAGAAAAACAATCGTAAAAAGCGCTGGATAATACTTTGTATAATCCAAATCTTTAAAGAACTTAAAAACTTTCTTCATAGTAGCTCACTTTGATAGAACCTTTGGTCCATCTCGTGTTCCTTATGATAATGGAGTGACCACATTGTTGTAGAAGAAATATTAAAATGTACTTTGTTAATTCTTGAATTCTCAAGATAAATCACTTTTTGTGCAATACCTCTTATATCGATTTGACTGTTCTCACTATTGCTAAAAAAATGTTTCTTATAGCTATTAGAAATATAGTTAAAGAGTCTTCTCGGTACGACAAAAATATAGCGAAAGACGGCTTCCGCTCTTAAGAGATTAAATAGCCAATTAAAAATATTACGCCAAAATAATAGTACTGCTAATAAATGCCCCAGAATCTTTGAATTGAATGTATCAGCAAATCCCATCTCTGCTTCAAGATAGCGATCCATTTCTACATCTGTTAAGCGCTCGAGTAAGCTTGAGTTTAATATGAGAAAATGGCTTCCAAGAAGTGTTCCCTGCAAGAAGAATGGAGCATCCTTACCTTGATAAATCTGTGGTGTTGGCCGACTTCTATAAAATAAGAAGCTTGAAACCTTCTTATACAATCGAGGTCTTTCTTCCCTAGAAACTTTCTGTAAGTTAAATCGAGAAATAACGATTGAAGGAATTATGTAAGTAAATGAAATCACATAGATTAAGACAGCGATAGCAAGATTATTTAGTATATGTAGATTAGGTCCAAATACAACCAAGAACCCAGTTATAAAAAATATCTGAATGAAGATAATAAAAAAGCTTAAAAGATATGAAATAAATACACTAAACAAAATTTTGTCCCTATTTTTTTTACAAGATCATCTCTAATTATAGACCCAAATCCAAATTCCGGCTATAAGTCATCTAAATTACAAATTGATAATAGTCACTGTAAGCGCTATGCGCAAGCAAGCATTTCGCAGCGCACCTATTGTCGAATCCGTAATTGTGATACACAAGGCATTAACGTTTAAATTATAGAATTAAAGGGGTGTTTTTGATGCAAGGTAAGCTACTATTCGGTACAGCAGGTGTTCCAAATTCAACAGCTAAAAAGAACAATCCAGTAGAAGGCGTAAGACGAATTCACGAACTAGGTCTTGACTGTATGCAACTAGAGTTTGCACACGGTGTTAGAATGAAAGAAGAAGTTTCATCAAACCTAAGAAAAGTTTCATATGAATTAGGTGTTCCTTTGACATCACACGGCCCTTACTACATCAACTTAAACGCAAGAGAACAAGATAAAATTGACTCTTCTGTTGAAAGAATCATTCAAACAGCAAAGATCTCAGATCTATGTGGTGCTGAATCTATGACTTTCCACGCTGCTTTCTATATGAAAGATTCACCATACGATGTTTTCGATCTTGTAGAAAAGAGTATGAATGTAATCGAAGAAAGACTAAGTCGCCTTGATATCGAAATTGAACTAAGACCTGAGCTAACAGGTAAAACATCTCAATTTGGTTCTCTTGAAGAGCTTATTAACCTTACTAAAAACGTTGATTCATGTCGTCCTTGTATGGATTTCTCACACCTTTTCGCACGTACTAATCAGTATAATAGCGAAGAAGAATTCGACATGGTTATTGGTAAGTTAAAAGAAGAATTAAGTGAAGAAGCTATCCAAAATATGCATATTCATATTTCGGGTATCAGCACTAACTCTAAGGGTGACCTTAAGCATCTAAACCTTGAGCAATCAGACTTTAATTGGAAGGCCCTACTTAAGTCTCTTAAAAAGAATGGTTGTGGTGGATATATGATTTGTAATTCACCAAACTTAGAAGAAGACGCATTGATGCTAAAAAATTATTACATGACTTTATAAAAATAAAAAAGCGGCTTTTAAGCCGCTTTTTTTATGTCTGCATATTCCTTAAATCTCAAATATAAATCATCACCAAAAACATAGAAATAAATATCTTCCGTAGTATTGAAGAATTCTTTTAAGGCACTATCAAGATCAACATCATAAGATTTTAAATCTAAATAGCAGCCTTTAATTAAATCCTGTATTAATGCAAAGCTTTTTGGAAAATCGAGAGTCTTAGTGTCCCATTCAACTCGATATGAACTTGTGTCTGAAATATATTTTAATTTAATCCCCTCAGACTCATTAGGTTCCAAAATATCAAATGTTTCATAAACAAGACTTTCTAATGTAAATTCAAGTATTTTCTTATTCTTCACATTAAACTATTCGGTAACTTTTAAATTATATTAACGAATATCTTCTTCTTTAAACTCGTAGAATGACTTTACATCACTAATATTTGAAATGAACCACTTTTCATCTCTTTTAACAATTAAAGCGATCTTTTTGACAGAAATGGAAACATCTCTCTTTGATTCTTCTGCCGTTGCATCCGCTTCATATGAGAGAGTGTAAGTTATTGAACATTCATCACCACTACAGTTTTTATAGACAATTTTAAAGCGGCTATCTGAAAATTCATTTGATTCGTTTAATTTATTAGGGTCTTCACCAAGAGCTTGAGTGTACTCCTCAAGTAAATCACCAGTAAGGTAATCTTCAAGGTCATCAACACTGATCTTATCGTTTAAGCGCTTTTCAATAAATGATTTTAACACTCCTTCCGGACTATTATTTGACTGACAGCCTATTAGCAATAGGCAAAAAATAAGAACTTTAAACATAACTTCTTCCTTGAATTTTAATAAGAGACAATTCCTCTTCTCTTTAAAATATTAAATAATGTATTCCAATTATACTTTCCACTTGAGCTTGAATTTATTAACTTAAGGCCATAGCCATTTTCATAAACTAACTCAACATTAAATGTATCACTAAATTTTGCGCCTTCATAATCCAATTCAAAGTCTAATTTTTCACCTTTAGATATTTTTTCATCTGTAAAAATAACAATACCTTTATCATCACAATTAGAAACTTTGACAGGTATCTTTGAGCCTGATGATAAGAAGATACTCCCCTCTAAAATACAGAATTTATCAAAATTAAAATTCTCTTTATTAAAGTTAGGCTTAAAAATAGCCTGGCCTAGCTCCTCTTTTAAAAGGAGGATCATATTATATGCAACTAACAAGAAAACTACTGAAAAGAGTAAGATGATTTTGTCATACTCAACCAAGAAAAGAGAGAAGACTTTGTAAAATATATTTAATACGAAAACGGCCATCACAACGACAGTAAGTTCTCCCATATACATAATTTTAAAAAGTAAAAATAATGCGAGGGCCGTTGTAAGTTTATAACTTCCAAGAATCCCGACAAAGCGTTCAAAGTTTAATGCAGAGACATCGGCATCTAAAGAGAAGCATGTATGCAGAAAAAACAGCGAAAATATCACAAATAAAATATTAAGCAATTTAAATATTAATGTGTCAGTATTGTGCACTTTTTCCCTTCAATTTTAATTTTTTGATATAATCAATATATGGATTATTATCTCGAAATTTCTTCACGTTGTATAGAGTGTGATAACTGCAGGCTGATTTGTCCAGAAAAGGCTATTTTTATGGACAAAGGAAAATATACGATAGAACCATGGGCATGCACTTTATGTAATGCATGCACGCTTGTTTGCCCTGTCGATTGTATTAAAGAAGTGTCTCAAAAGGAGTAAGAAGCTCCATTATATTTAATTAACTTATTCTCGAAATCAAAAGTAACCCCACACCAAGTCATCTTTTTTTGTGATTTAAAATCTGAAGTATCTAACTCAGGAATACCTTTTAAAAAATTAACTATCACATTAGGTATTTCATCAAGCTTACTAATGACGCTTAAGTATTTATCTAAAGTTCCAAGATCTAAAAAGACAGGATTATCTGGTAAGCTCATCAATACATTTGACGACTTATAATCACAAACTGTTTTAAAAAATCCAGAAGACCCAGGTGTATAATTAACCTTTCCAAGATTGATTAGTCCGACACCAGAATAAGTGAAATAATCCCCACTTCCCTCATGTGGAATAATATCAATTAAGTGCCCATCTTTTAAAACAGTTTCATTATAACTAGAATTACCATCGACATTTATGGCATACAAATGTGCAACAGCATCACAACGTTCTAAATTATAATAATCCGATTTTATGTTTTCAAAATCAAAGAAGTAAAACTGATCAGAGTTAATAATTAATATAATTTCGTTATCAACAACTTTTTTCAAATTATGTATACACCCACCACTACCTAGAATTTCAGGCTCATACAACAGAGTTACATTTTTGTCCTTTGCCCAATCAAGCATTTCTTCATGGCAATGATGAGAATTTATATAAATATTCTCGCAACCTAAATTTCTAGCATAAGCAACTTGTAAATCAAGCATCTTTAAATTTAGAAATGGCCACAAGGGTTTTGGAATAACCTTTCCAAGCTCCCCCATTCGCGTACCAAAACCTGCACTTGCGATAAAGCATGTCTTAATCATCACTACCTCTTTCAAGAATCTTTGCAAAACGCACGAAAGAGTCTTCATCTCTTAACTTTAAAACATCGATTAACTTCTTTAGATTAGGTTTGATAAATGGAAGATATCCATTTTTATTCTTATCAATACTAAGATAAGCAAAACTACCCAGTGCTTTAAAAGTTCGCTGTATCTGAACTATCTGATAATCTTTTAAATATTTTGAATTAAATTCACTATCAAAAGAATTTAATAAAACTGACCTTTCTTCGTCTGAAAATTGTATATAGCAGTCATCTACCAGAGATACTAAATCATACATAGCTGGCCCCACTCGCATATCTTGATAATCGATATGATAGAGCTCATCAGCTTTCACATATAGATTGTTAGAATGATAATCACGATGACATACTACTTTTTTATTTTCTTCATAGTAATTAATCAATAACTCTCTAACACTTGCAATGACAATTTTTTCGTCTTCATTTAGGTTTAGTTTCAAATGTTTTTCTAAAAAGAATTGAAGGGCCAAATCGAATTCAAACCCAATTTTCTCTCTATCGAAATATCGACTTTGACAAGTTTCTAAAGGGAGTCTTTGGTAAGATTTGATATCATTTACTGCTTGTATATGTTTCGTAAGTCCATTTTTAAGATAATAATCTTTCAAAGAAATATCACCAACATCCTCAAGAATAAGAAGAGAGATCTCTGGTAAATAAAGATAGATTTTTGGAGTGTTAATATCTTTTTCAATGAGTGTCGTGATCAAATTAAAATCACGACTCTGCTGTCCATTTGGCTCTTCTGTACAGACAATTAAACTTTCGCTCTCGTTTTTTAATCGATAATACTCTCTACTTGAAGCATCGCCAGAAAGTTTTGTAAGGTTCCAACTCTCTTGAGAATATCCCTGCTGGTCTAAAATAGATTTAACTTCATTTATTTCCATATCATATACTTTCTTTGAACTTATAAAATTGTTTTGATGAATTCTTTTCAAAAATAAGATTTTCATCTTTTGTGCTTTGAACCATATAATTCTTAAGCAGGAACTCTTCTTTTGATAAGTCTCGAGAATAAACCTCTTGAGTTGAGAAACTAAGCGATTGCCTATTCAGTGTTTGTAGCCATAACAATCTTGCTTCAGGGTCATAACCAGATTTCTTTAAAACATCATAAACAAGGTTATTTAAGTCTCGTTTTGCATTTAAGTCTAGACGATTAAGTCTAATCATATCTTTTACCGTATATGAATTAAGCGGTATGATTTTATTCTTTTCATATATACCAATTTTACTTCTTAATAATTCACCGATTAATACTGAAACAAAAATACTTTCGGAATTCATAAATCGACGCAGAACTCCGCGAGACATAAAGACGTTATTTCTAGGAAGTGAGAAGTAAAAATTTCTATTATCTTCAACAATATAAAAATTAATTCCAAAATCATCTTTCACAAAGAGACTTTGGTTATTTAAATATAGCTCACGAGCTATCTTTTGTAGGTATCTATTTGATCTTCTTGAGGGCCTCTTAACTTTATTGTTTTTGATAAACAATTCTGCTACACCTTCGAGATGAACAAGGTAATCTTTAGAAGTAAAATCAACTTCGTAATTATATGGATATCCCTTATCGTCCTTATATAAATAGGTACAAGAAGTTAAAAATAATATTGATATAAAAATATAAAATTTCATTAGTTCTCAAATAAAAAGAGCTCTCATTATGAGAGCTCTTATATCATTTGATTTATTATACACGATTTACATTGGGCTGGAAGCAACATCTCTTTCTTCTGGGATGTAATATAAAGTAAATCCAGCAAAAATTAAGTTTGGATCTTTAATCATTTCTCTGTTGTTATCCCAAATTGATCTCCATTTTGCTGGTGTACCGTACTTGTCTTTTGAAATTACACCTAGAGTCTCACCCTTACGAATAAGATGAGGAAGACCCACTGGATTCCAGTTAAATTGACCACTTTCATACTTAATGATGTCACCTGGTTGAAGTCCATCAGCAAGTGCTTCTTGATTCATTGCTTGAACATCACGCCACTTGCTATAGTCTCCATATAATTTAAAAGCGATCCACATAAGTGTTTCACCTTTTTGTACTTCATATGTATCAGTTTTAGAAACAACAACTTCTTTTTCGAGTTGAACGTTTTCCTGAAGCAATACTTCATCAACTGGTTCTTCGTTTGTTGCAACTGCTTCCATTGTAGGCTCTGCAGTTGGATCAGCGACTTCTTCTAGATCAGCAAATTCTTCATTTGCATCAACGACAAAGTCTGAATCATCAATTGAAATTTCTTCAGCAGCTTGAGTTTCTGCTACTTCTTCACCTTTCTTCTCGTTGTTTGAACAAGATGTGAAAGTTAATGTTGAAACTAGGAATAGTAAAAATATTTTTTTCATGGTCTAAAACCCCTTTTTTAGTAACAATCTATATAGTTACCCATCGGTTCCTTTTTAATTATAATTAAATATTAACCGCCTAGACTAATTTCTTCATGCAATGTACAATTTTTCCGTATGAATGTTTTTAAACTATTTACTATAGTATTCTTCTCAATCTTTTCATTTGCGCAATCACCTATCAGTGATTTCTCAAATAGTTCCAATTACGATTTGGCCAAAGAAAAGATTATAAGTGTATCTGGAACAAAACGAATTCTTCTCATTAGTAATGGTCAAGATAGTTTTGCCAAAGGTGATTACATTACTATTTTAGTCAACAAAGAACCTGTAGTACGAGGTATTGTTCCAAAACAAAAGAATAATGTAGCAGCAATTAAAATCACTAAGATTTATAATGAAGAGATTTATTCAAATATTTTCGTGAACCAAGATGTTGAAGTACTTCGAGGTGATGATTCTGCATATGGTAAAGCAAATACAGCAGAAGAAAGTGAATTTAGAATTACTGATAGCGAATCACTATATGATGATACTACTTTATTAGATGAGGACATTTATAGTGAAGAGGCACAAGAAGGCGGAATAATTAAAAATGATAATCTTGTCTCTGTTGGTATTGGGCTAGTAGATGGCTTTAATACCGCAGGTAAAGAAGATACAAATACTCAGTATAATGCATCTTGGGCTTTTCAATTAGATAAGAATATTTGGCTAGAAGGAAGTGTTGGGCGTCACTTAATCAGAGGCTTTCCAAATGAAGAGATCGACACTGCTGTAAACCAATATATATTCCGTGCAAAATATTCATTTGAAGGACCACTTTATACAGTATTTATGCCATATGCAGGATATAAATTTGCAACTGCAGATAGTCCTGGTGCAGGTGATGTATCAGCGGTTGGTGCTGATGCAGCCGCACGAGAAAAAGATTTAGTTGCAAGTGTTGAGAAGAGTGAGCCAGTTTTTGGAATTACGGCATTAAAAAGATTAGTCCCTGGTTGGTTCTTTAGAGCTGATATTGGTACCGATCTCATGGGAGTCAGTCTTGCTCTTGAATTCTAAACTTTTTTTAATATTAATTTTACTTAGTTCATGTGGAGTAAAAGCTCCACCTAAACCAAAGAACCAAAACTTCCCTTCATTTATTGAAGAGAATAAAAAAGTTCTTAGGCCATCAAAAACCACAAAACAAGAAACTAAAAAGAAAGAAGATAGTAATTAATGAGAATCATTCTTAGCCTTGGGACTAATCTTGGTGACCGAATCGAATCAATCAAAAGCGCATCTAAGTTATTAGAAGACGCATTTAACTGTGAAGCCAAAATGAGTCACTTTTATGAGTCACCTCCCTATGGACCGCAGGATCAACCTTCCTTTCTTAATATTGCCCTAGAAATAAACACTTGTTTAAATCTTTCCCCAACTTCAATCTTGAAAATATGTAAGGAGATCGAAGAGAGGTTAGGTCGAAAACACCGCTATCACTGGGGTCCTCGTGAAATTGATATTGACATAATTTTTATCGACTTCTTAGAAGTAAAAGAAGAAAAGCTCACCATACCGCACAAAGACTTTCGAAACCGAAGCTTTGTTTTAGAACCATTAAAAGACTTACCTTCATTTTCTGAGTATAAAGAGCATTACAAAATTAAAACATTGAAGAACAAGAATACAAAATTGATCCTATAAACTTTTCTCGTTGCGACACCTGGTGCCAAGTCCTTATTACCTATTTACTAAATACTGAAAAGGTATCTATAATAAGGTACTTAAAACTTTGAACAATTGGTTCCAATATGATCAACTTTGAATTAACTTCCGAGCAGAAAGAAATTCGTGAACTTGCAATGAAATTTGCAAGGAATGAGATGATGCCAAAAGCTGGCGAATTTGATGAGAAGGCCCAAATGCCAATGGATATCTTAAAACAGGCATGGGAGCTTGGTCTCGTTAATACTTGCATACCTGCAGAATATGGTGGTGCCGGATTTACGACAATTGATTCAATGATTATCACAGAGGCCCTAGCTTACGGTTGTCTCGGAATGAATACTTCGATTATGGCCAATGACTTAGCACTTCTTCCTATTGTTATTGGTGGAAGTGATGAGCAAAAGAAAAAGTTTTTAACTCCGTTTACAGAAGATTATAAGATTGCAGCTTTTTGCTTAACTGAACCTGGTTATGGTTCTGATGCGGCTGGTATAAAGACAACAATAAAAGAAGATGGTGATCACTACCTATTAAACGGTAACAAGATGTGGATAACAAACGCAGGTTATGCAGACCTCTTCGTTGTTTATGCCACGATTGATCCTGCAAAAAAACACAAGGGAATTACGGCCCTTGTTATCGATGCCAAAGCAGAAGGAATCGAGCTTGGTGAAAAAGAAAATAAAATGGGCCATCGTTGCTCAGACACTAGAGCCGTTACATTTTCAAATGTGAAAGTTCCAAAAGAAAATATTTTAGGTGGTGTTGGTGAAGGTTGGAAAATTGCCATGGCCACACTAAATCATTCACGTCCAATGGTAGCAAGCTCTGCAGTAGGTGGTGCACAGTGCGCAATGGATCATGCAGTAAAATATTCAAGTGAAAGAAATCAATTTGGAGTGCCCCTATCGAGGCACCAAGCTATACAGATGATAATTGCCGATATGGGAATCGAAATCGAAGCAGCGCGACTACTCGTTCAGAAAGCCGCGTGGCATATTGATAACGGAACACCTAATCCAGAACTTTCATCATATTCAAAAGCCAAAGCAGCTGATATGTTCATGAAAGTTGCAACTGACGCTGTCCAAGTATATGGTGGATATGGTTACAGTAAAGAATACCCAGTAGAAAAGTTGATGAGAGATGCCAAGCTCATTCAAATATATGAAGGCACTTCACAAATACAAAGATTAGTAATTGCTAAGGAAATTTTTACAAGGAGCTAAAATTGAACATTTTTGTATGTATTAAACAAGTTCCAGACACGGAAACTAAAGTTACTCCAAACGGAGACGGATCTTATATCGAAACTAATTCGATTAAGTGGATCATGAACCCATACGATGAGTTTGCTGTTGAGCAAGCACTTCTAACAAAAGCAGCAAACAGTGGCTCGACTGTAACTGTTGTAAGAGTTGGTGGTGTTAAAGATACAGAAGCATTAAGAACTGCCCTAGCAATGGGTGCAGATGATGCAATTCTTGTTGAGGCCGATGACAATCTAGATTCTTATATGACTGCAAAAGCACTTAAGGGTGCTATTGAGAAGTCAGGTAAGACTCCAGATGTAATCTTCACAGGAAAACAAGCTATTGATGATGACTGTCTACAAGTTCCTCAACTACTAGCGCAAATGCTAGGCCTACCTTCAGTAACTGTTGTTGATGGTTGCGAAGAAGAAGGTGGTAAATTCACTCTTAAAAGAGAAGTAGAAGGTGGAGCACTTGAAGTTTACGAAGTAAACTCACCTGCTGTTATCGCTGCTAACAAAGGTCTAAACAGTCCTCGTTACGCATCTCTTCCAGGTATTATGAAAGCAAAGAGAAAGCCTCTTGCTCAACACTCACTATCAGATGTAGGTGTATCTGCTGATGATCGTCGTGTTAAGTACTCAGGATTCCAACTTCCACCAGAGAAGCCAGCTGGTAAGAAATTTGATGCGATGGACGAAGGTCAACAAGCATCTGTTGTTGCTGAAGTTGTTAAGCTTTTAAGAGAAGAAGCGAAAGTTATCTAAGGAGATTATTGAAATGGCAAAGATATTAGTATTTTCTGAAACAAGTGGTGAATCAGTTAAATCTGTTACATTTGAAATTCTAGGTAAACTTACAGGACACGAAGTTGACGTAGCAATCGTTGGCGAAATGGGTCCAAACGCTACAGCTGACCTAGCAAAGTATGGTGCTGCTAATGTACATAACCTAAAAGGTGACAACTTAGATAAGTATTCTCCTGAAGGTTATGCAAACGCACTTAAAGAATTTATTGGTTCAAATTACGACTACGTATTTGCAGGTGCAACTTCACTTGCAAAAGACCTTATGCCAAGACTAGCGGGAATGTTTGATGCAGGTATGGCATCTGAAGTTACAAACTTTGTAATGGAAGGTGATAACTTCGCAGGAACAAGACCACTATTTGCAGGTAAGGTTCTAGCTAAAGTTGAACTTGATGGACCAAAGCCAGGCTTCGTAACAGTAAGACCTAACGCACTTGGTATGCCAGATGCACCAACTGCTGGTGCAGGTACAGCAAATGAAGTTGCAGCAAACGCTGGTGACATCAAAGCTGTTATTAAAGAGATCGTTAAAGGAGCTTCAGAGAAGCTTGACCTTACAGAAGCAAATATTATCGTTTCTGGTGGACGTGCAATGAAGTCTGCTGAAAACTTTAAAATACTAGAAGAGCTTGCTGAAGTTCTTGGTGCAACTGTTGGTGCTTCACGTGCTGCTGTTGACTCAGGATACGCACCTCACGCAATGCAGGTTGGACAAACAGGTAAGACTGTTGCTCCATCACTATATATTGCTTGTGGTATCTCAGGAGCTATTCAGCACTTAGCAGGGATGAGAACATCTAAGGTTATTGTTGCTATCAACACTGATCCAGATGCACCAATCTTTACTAAAGCTGACTACGGTATTGTTGGAGATCTATTCGACATCGTTCCTCTTCTAAAAGAAGAACTTAAAAAAGTATTGTAAGCATCTGCAGCATAGTTTGCCCCAAGGCAAACTATTGGCTGTAGTGCTAGCTCCCCTCGCAAGGAGCACACTTTGATCGAGAGCGAGGGTTCAACCCCGAGCGGTTCGTATCAGGAGCATTTAATAATATAAAAAAAGGCCCTCAATTATGAGGGCCTTTGTTTTTCTTCTCTCTAGTTATCTTGGATTAAAATCCGTATCCTTGTCTTTCAAATTCTTGGTTATCTTCACCTTCATAGTATTCTTCTTCGTCATATCTTTCATCTTGATACTCTTCTTCGTATCTTTCTTCTTCGATTTCTTCAGCTTTTGGTGCTTGATAAGCAGCTGATACAACGTTTTGTTGAATAATATTAATGTCTTGTTCAACATTACCTTCTTGAGTTAGTTCCTTTTGAAATCTAGACTCTTCTTTAGCTCTTTCCATTTTTTCGAACTCAATATTAATTTTTTCTAACTCATCATAAGTTACATAATTAATAAGTGCTCCTTGATATGGACCTGTTGCAAATCTTAAACGGTAACCATTTTCACCATTTTTAGAAAAGATACCACTTGATTTTTGACCTTGTAGTTCAACTTCAAAAGAGTTTCCATCCTTTAGTTTTAAGTCACCTACAACTTCATTAATCTCTTGTCCGTTCGCATATACCGTAAAGAAAAGTCCCTCTACTCCATTTGGTCCAACTGTTACGCTTCCATCAATATCATGTCCACGGAACATTTTATTATTCATACTTGGTAAGATCGCTCTTTCAATAACGAATTCTCTTCTATCTTGTGTTGTTGCAACTACTTCTTCTTCAACAAGAGCTTCATCAACAATTTCTTGTGATGTTTGCTCAACAACAACTTTTTCTACAATCTTTCTTGCTTCAATTAATTCAAATCCATCTTCAAATGCTCTAAAGATAGAGATATTCTTTTTATTTTCATGAAGAAAAGAAACGTCAAAAGTGTAGTCATCGTTTTCATTTAATCTTACAAGACCTGTTCCGATTAACTCCATATCAACAATTCTTTTGTTATTGCTTTTAACTTCATTATAAATTTCTAATCCTTCGTGATCTTCTATTCTAACGACTTCCCACTTTCCATTGATAACTTGTGAGTACTCAGCAACTGGAAGGTATTGAACAGCTACAGAATCACGATCAGAAGAAGCAACGATACGATCAGAATTCTCATCAACTCTCTTTTCAAAAGAAATTTCCTTCTTTTCCATAAAAGAGTTACTAGTCACTGACATTCCTTGGTAGATTCCACCAAATACAAGAAATGATCCTGATAGTACTGATGTGATGATAAATTTTTTGTAAATAGCTGATGCTTTCATACAATGCTCCTAATACCTTATGTGTATATAGAAGCAACTAACGTGCCAAAGTGAACAAATACACTAAGACCGTAAGTAGCTGTAATTACTTGCACTGTATACTAAGAATGGGGGTCTGATTAAAGATTAGACTGTTAAATTTTTAACACTGTAGAAAAAGTAAACACACGTTCGTGTGTTTACTCTATATATGAAAACTATTTAGTCGACTTGAAAAACTTTCTTTTCATAGTCACTATGAGAGGCTCTAAACCTCTTAAGTGCAACAACAATCAACTCATCAAGAGCAATTCCTGTGTTTTCGGCCATATGCTGGAAAGATTCCACAACATCGGCCTCGATATTAACTTTTAATTCTTTTAACTCACCTTGATTATGAACTTGATCCTTCATAAATACTCCTATTTAACGACTTTGAGCGCACCTAGTCTTCTTAAACTTACCAGGGCCTGAGTTACTTCAAAGTCAAATAATTCGCAATTTGTATAAATATCGTTAACTTTGCTGTATTCAGCTATAGTTTTTAATAGTAAAAATTCGTTTGCACCAGTCTTTTTTCCAACTTTTATGAACGCAGGATTGATTAAAATGTGAATATCTGCTGGTGGCCTTAAAGATAAGGACTGACGATGTTCTTGATATGCTTTTTCAGCATTTTTTTTAAACTCACTAAATTTTAATTTGAATTCAAAGTCACTATCAGAGACCACTTCTGGTTCAGCGACTAAGGTGAAATTTTCAATTCCATCCATATCGAAGATAACAAGAGAATATAGAGCTTTTATTCCTGTTTTCTGAGAAAACTGAGCTGCGACAATTTCACCTTCATTGATATATACAACACCGAGAAACTGGCGATCAGCTTGTTTTAAAATATTGATTCGACCAGTAAAATTAAAAGAGCACTGCTCTTCTATTTTCTGTATGATGGACATTCATTACCTTTTGAAAATTTTAGAGAAAAAACCTTTTTCCTCGTCACCACCATTTTCTAACTCAATGATCTTTTTTGCAATACCGGAATAAGCATTCCATACCGGCCTATTTTCGTATGAATTATTGGCCATATAAGGATTTCCACTATCACATGATTCCCTAAGAGCGATCTCTATTGGAACCTCACCTAAGAATGGATAACCAAGCTCTTTTGCGATAGCTTCTCCACCTTTTTCACCAAAAATATAATACTTTTTCTCTGGCATATCATCAGGAGCAAAGTAACTCATATTCTCAACAAGCCCTAAAACAGGAACATTAACTTGTTCAAACATGTTAAAACCTTTACGAGAATCTAAAAGAGCGACATCCTGAGGTGTTGAAACACCAACGATTCCATCAAGCTTAAGTGTTTGAGCTATCGATAATTGAACATCTCCAGTTCCTGGAGGTAAGTCTAGAACAAGATAATCTAGCTCGCCCCAATCAACATCAAAAAGAAATTGATTTAGAACTCCACCTAGCATTGGACCACGCCAAATAACAGCATCCTTTTCTTCAATAAATAAACCAAAGCTAATAAACTTTAAACCGTGTGCCTCGATAGGGGCAATTTTCTTATCATCAGTAGCTAATGGTTTTGCATTTCTTTCACCAAGTAGCATTGGGACAGAAGGTCCATAGATATCAGCATCAAGTAAGCCTACTTTTTTTCCTGCATTCTTAAGAGCAAGGGCCAAGTTCACCGATACTGTAGACTTTCCAACACCACCCTTACCAGATGATACTGCGATTATTCTATTTACACCTGGAATATCTCTTTTTTGAGGAGCAGCTTTACCGTGACCAACTTGCAGTTGTGCGTTTTGCTGCTGTGGTTTTTTCTCAGCCTGTGATTTAGGTGCTTCTTGAGTTGATACTGTTTTAATGAAAAGGTCATCTTCATTTACTAGATCAGCAAGGCTATTAACAATTGCATCTTCAATATCACGTTTTTGAGGTGCAGTAATCTCATCTCGATTATAGACAAGAGTCACTTTATTTCCATCTACATGAATATCTTTGAATCGATTTTCATCCAGTAGAGACTTCTGTGTATTAGGGTTTTTAACCTCAATTAATTTCGTTTTAATTGCTTCAATATTTATCATAGTAACTCGCTCGGTTTCTTTCTATTTTCATTGTGGATTCTATTAAATATTGAGGACTTATTCAATCAGTAAAGCAAATTTTTGCCCTACAACAAAATCTATAAGATGTTATAATTACAATAGAAACTAATTTTAGATTTGGAGAATTTGTGTCTAAACCATATAAGAGATCAATCATCATTGTAGACTCTAAATTTCAATTGAAATTTAGTATCTTGATATGCATTGTCATTTTAGTTCTAAGTGCATTTTATCCCTTAGTTATTTATCAAGTACTTTCTAATATTTCAGAGAAGTTCCCACAATCCGCTGAACATATAAATACTATGAAAAGCGATTTATTGAATTTCCTAATACTTTGCCAAGCGTTTTTTGGAATCCTTGTATTTATCGTGACTCTATTTTTCACGCACAAGGTAGCTGGCCCTTTATACAAACTAAAAAAATACCTTGCAGGCTTAAGACATACTGGCTTCGAAAGAAGTTTAACATTTAGAGACGGTGACTACTTTACTGATGTAGCAGATGAAGTAAATCTGACAGTCGAGTATTTCCAAACAAGATTTAAAGAAGACACCGTCTACATTGATGAGATTTGTAACTACTTAAAGAACTTA
This sequence comes from Halobacteriovorax vibrionivorans, assembly GCF_003346865.1. Taxonomy (NCBI): domain Bacteria; kingdom Pseudomonadati; phylum Bdellovibrionota; class Bacteriovoracia; order Bacteriovoracales; family Halobacteriovoraceae; genus Halobacteriovorax; species Halobacteriovorax vibrionivorans. The sequence goes on from NZ_QDKL01000001.1 coordinate 892,492, forward strand.
CAACAAGTTGTTCCAGAGGATAAGAAAGTTATCCTAAATGAAGTAGTGACCAAACTCAAAGATATGGAAGGTCGTTTTAATGAATTTATCGGGTAAGAGATTATCTACATTTTTAATCGTTGTAAGTATGAGTTACTTCACAACGGCTCAAGCAAAGCAGTCAACAAAAGATCGTGAGATCAAAGCGGCTCGTCATATTGCACAAATTGAGCGCAATTTAAGAAGAAAGAAGCTTTCTAATTATTCAATTAATAATGCAAAGAAAGCAATAAAGACTGGTGGGATCTTCAAATCATATGTTGGCCATCTCGATTTTCTATCTAGCCTAAAAGAAGACCTCAGAAAGAATAAATACTTCAAGTGTAATATTAAAAGTAAAGGTATCAACAGAGTAGAAGATCAATTTGTTAGCAACATCAGAGACTACTGCTACCACACTGTTAATTATCTTATTGATGATAAATTCTATCCGCAAATCGTAAAAGATGAGAGTAACTTTAATAAGGCAATAAAGCATTTAGCTACCACAAGAAACTCTCTTTTCACTCATAAGTTAAACAATATTGATAAGAATTCGAAAGTTTATAAGTATATAAAAAAGCAACTCATTGAGACTACTCTAATCGAAGGCTTAAAGATTGACTCTAATCTTTATTCACATATCGATTTCGATAAGGACATCACATACCTTTTCCAAAGTAACCTTCATCGTATCAAAAAGAATAAGCTCACTATTACTAATGAGTTTATCAAACAATACAATAAGCTTAAAAGAGTTATTAAAAATAATAAAAATATTCAAACAGACTTAGAAAAGTTTTTAAGATTTGAAGAAAGCAATAATGAATATATTTATAAGAAGTCAGCTTGGAAACGAGTACGCTATATTGGTAAACTTCTACTAAATAATGGTGATATAAAGAATGCAAATCGATTCTTTGCACGCTCATATGAAATAAGTTACGACAGTGAAACAAAGAATGAATCCTTATTTCTTCTACTTTGGAATTCGATCAAACAAGAAAATTATAAAGAGAGTATTGTCACTGTCCAAAATTATAATCTAATTGATGAATTCTCAAACTTGTATACAAAAACAAAGTTTTGGATTGCATATAGTTACATGAAAGATGGAAACGAATCACTCTCTAAACATCTTTTCAAGTTAATGATTAAAGGTAATCCATTGAGTTTCTATTCAATTGTTGCTCAAGAATACCTACCAGAGTTTGATAAGAAATATGTTAAATCACTCTACTTTCATAAGAACACTATTAAGCTTCCAGAACTTACTCTAAGTGACTTTACCGAACTAAGACAACGCAATATTAAAGAATCTCGAATTTGGAATGAGCTAAAGTACTACGGTAAAGTTGATAAGCTCATTTATGAATTCATTAGGCTTGATCCTAAGAAAGACATCGCTAATCAAGCTAAAATTGATACGTTGACCACTGAAGATCAAAGAGTTGCAATCTTTAATTATTTTCTTCATTACTTTAAAAATAAGAAGGACTTCTTATCAAGTTTTAAACTGGTTTCTCGAACTATTGATTTAAACTTAATTAGGCCTTCTAAAATAGATATCACAACACTATTTCCGGTGCTACATCTCGATAAGATAAAAGATGTGAATACTGATATTGATCCACTATTAGTACTTTCAATTATTAGACAAGAAAGTGCATTTAATCCTGAAGCTAAATCTGCCGTAGGTGCACTTGGCTTGATGCAACTGATGCCTGCAACAGCAAGACAGATGACAACATTTAGAAAACAAGAAGAGCTTTTCAAGCCACATAAGAATATTGATGCTGGTGTTCGCTACTTCAAAGGTCTTTTAAATAAGTTTGATGGGAATATTATCTATGCATTATCTTCATACAATGCGGGTCCAACCAAAGTAAAACGCTGGTCAAAAGAACTAATGGATTTAGATGATCCAATCTTTCAAATTGAACAAATTCCATATAAAGAAACAAGACTTTATGTAAAACTCATTTATAGAAATTATTTCTTTTATAATTTAATGAAAGATAAATATATTCTTGAAGAGAGTATCGCGTCGACCTTTAATACCAATCGACCTAAAGAAGCAAAACGAAAAATTTCATCTCAAGTTGAACTATAAAAAAGGGCCTACAAAAGAGGCCCTTTTTCATTTCGATATATTTTATAACTAACTAAACATTGAATCTGAAGTGAATAATATCACCATCTTTGACAACATATTCCTTACCTTCCATGCGAAGCTTTCCAGCTTCTTTAACCTTGGCTTCTGATCCATTAGAGATAAGATCATCATAGTGATAGATCTCTGCCTTAATAAAACCTCTTTCAAAATCAGTATGGATTACACCTGCAGCCTCTGGAGCTTTTGCACCATTTTTAAAAGTCCATGCTCGAACTTCTTTTACACCAGCAGTAAAGTATGTACGTAGACCAAGCATATTATATGCTTCATGAGTAAGAGTTTCTAAACCAGAAACTTCAATACCAGCAGCTTCCATAAAGTCAGCTTTATCTTCTTCACTATCTAGAGCTGAGATTTCTGACTCAAGCTTTCCACAAATTTTAATTGCACGTGAGCCTTCTTTTTCTGCGAAGTCTTTAACGGCCTTAACATATTCATTATCTTCACCAACACTGTCTTCATCAACATTACAAAGGTATAAAGTTGGCTTTAAAGTGATTAGGTTAAGATCACGGATTAACTCTAAGTCATCCTTATCTAATTCAAGAATACGAGCTGCGAATCCTTGCTCTAAATGAGCAACTAATTTCTCAAGTACAGGTACTAGCATTTTAGCTTTTGAAGAAATCTCTTTATTTTGATTCTTCATAAGTTTTGGAAGATTTGCCTGCTTTCTTTGAACGACTTCAAGATCAGCAAGTGCAAGTTCCATATTGATTGTTTCAATATCATCAACTGGATTAACTTCACCGTGAACATGAACAACGTTTGGATCGTCGAAACAACGAACAACGTGAACAATTGCATTTACCTGACGAATATTTCCAAGGAATTGATTTCCAAGACCTTCACCTTTTGAAGCTCCTTTTACAAGACCTGCAATATCAACAAATTCAACTATTGTTGGAATAACTTTTTGTGGACCGATAATTTCAGCAATCTTAGATAAACGCTGGTCACCAACATTTACAATTCCGATATTTGGCTCAATCGTACAAAATGGAAAGTTAGCAGCTTCAGCTGGAGCTGAAGTTAATGCTTGAAAAATAGTCGATTTACCGACATTTGGAAGTCCTACAATCCCGCAATTAAGGGCCATTACTTATCTCCTAAATCTAATAACTTTTTCTTCTTATAACGCTGTATCGCTGTTTTGAAACCATTTTTTACATAACATTCAACAGCTTTTGAAGCTTTTTCTAAATAATCGTCAATAAAGTCAGCTTCAGCGCCGTGATAACGACCCAAAACCCAGCTAGAAACATCTCCATGGGTTGGACGACCAATTCCCATTCGTAAACGTTTAAAATTATTATGACCTAATTGTCCTGCAATGGACTTAAGTCCATTATGTCCAGCTAGGCCACCACCGTCTTTAAATGCGATCGTTCCCCATGGTAAATCTAATTCATCGTGAATAACTAAGATATTTTCTGCTTCAACTTTAAAATAATTAGCAAAAGGAATCACACTTTCACCACTTAAATTCATATATGTTTGTGGCATCAGTACATAGAATTTGTCTTCATCTGTTTCAAATGATGACCAAATGCCCTTAAACTTCTCTTTAAAATTCAAGTCCTTAACAGGCTTGATAAAATTCATAATATCCCAGCCAATATTATGCCTGGTACCTTTATATTCAGAACCTGGATTACCAAGCCCCACAATTAAATAATTCATAATTAACCCGTTTTATAAAAATAATGAACTAACAGAGTCGTTATTAAACGTTCGATGTATCGATTTGGCCAATATTTCAGCTACTGACACTGAAATTATCTTACCACTATCAATGGCCGCCTTGCTCAATGGAATTGTATTTGTAACCAACACCTTTGATAAGGCATCAGATTTAGTAATTCTCTCAATTGCAGGACCAGAGAAAACAGGGTGTGTCGCACAAGCAACGACACTCTTTGCACCATTTTCCTTTAATGCATTACACGCCTCAATCAAAGTACCAGCAGTATCAATCATATCATCGAGAATAATACAGTCTTTTCCTTTAACATCACCAACTATATTCATGGCCTTGGCCACATTCTTTCCTGTACGGCGCTTATCAATCATCGCAATGTCACACTTACACTTTTTAGCATAGTGACGAGCACGTTCAACTCCACCAGCATCAGGTGAAACAAAGATTGTATTATCACCAACTAATTCTCGCTTTATATGACCAACGAGAACTGGTGAGGCGTAAATATTATCAAAAGGTATATTGAAGAAACCTTGAACCTGGCCTGAGTGAAGATCCATTGTGATAACACGTGAGGCACCTGCTACAGTGATTAAATCACTGACCAACTTTGCTGAAATTGGCGTTCTTGGTGAGACCTTACGGTCTTGGCGACAGTAACCATAGTGTGGGATTACGGCGGTAATAGAAGCTGCTGAAGCACGCTTAAGTGCATCAATCATAATCAATAATTCCATCAAGTTGTCATTTACTGGAGCACAAGTTGATTGAATAATGAAAACATCAGCTCCACGAACATTTTGTTCGATTTCACAGAAAGTTTCACCATTTGCAAATTTTGTTACTTGAGGATCAACAAGGGGTACATCTAAGATTTTTGAAATATCGGATGAAAGTTTTGGATTTGACGTGCCTGATACAAGAACGATCCGTTTCATGATCTCTTCCCTTTCTCTGATCCGTGAGAAAAATGGTTGGGGTAGAAGGACTCGAACCTTCGAATGGCAGAATCAAAATCTGCTGACTTAGCCACTTGTCGATACCCCAACAATGTCGATATGTATGTAATATATAAGCTAATATCTTTTTTTTGACAAGATATTTTTAAAAATCGGCAATTATTCACAGGCTAAAGATGCAATGCGCTGGCCAGAATATAGGATAATTTCCTGATACAATCTGAACGCGGTCGTACTCCCGTATAATCTCAAACCTTTTTTATTGGCACGACTTCCCTCATATCCAACCCAAATGGTGAAAAGATCATGGCCATCGTATCCCACAAAGAGATTATCAAAACCATTATTAGATGTACCTGTTTTACCAAAGAAGTGCTGATCTCTAAGGGCCGGCTTTACCATGCGTCTGATAGTAGTTTTTCTAGGATCGGCCAAAGCTTCATATACTTGAGAGCCTTGTTCACATTCTTTTTCTAAAAAGTCGCGATAAACTTGGTGCAACTCATGTACAGATAACTCAACAGCTCCAAGTAATTGAGCTGGATATTGCGACAGCGGAGTCTTTATATCTGCAATACGTGATTTAAGATCCTCTTCAACTTTTTCAAAACCAATATCCCTTGCTAGCCTGACAATGGGATTATTAAGGGATTCTTGTAAAGCCTGAGAAATTGGATATTCACTAGCATCTGGAGTATGAGACTCAGATGGTGTCCATACACCACTTATAAGGTCTAAAGTAACTGGCTCAGTTGAAACGAGATCATCGATTTTATAACCATGCTGTAAATAAATTTGATACAAGACAGGCTTTAAGGTTGAACCAACACCATGCCTTTCTTCTAAAAGGGCCTTTTCTACATTTCTCTCAAACTTTGAATAATAAAAGGTTTCTTTGTCTTTTGGCCCAAATGATATTTTAACAGCTAAATTCTCTTCTATTTTTTTAAGGTCTTCTAAAAGACCCTTGGATGCTACGACAGTTTTAAAGAAACGATACTCATTCAAGTCCTTATCTTTATTTTTACGTGTCGTTGTAAGATAGATTGCTTCATAAAAACCTTTCTCTTGAAAGTCTTTTAGTCCCTGCCTCCAGCGATCCCACTTTTCATCACTCCATTGATAAGACTCATTTGAATCAAAGAGATTTAAATCCTGTAGTTTATTGAAAATGAAATTAGCTCGTCCCTTTAATCTCTCTGTTCGGTATATAGGATGGTAATACCCAGGTCCCTTTAACATCGAAACAAGAATGGCAGATTCATATGGATCAAGCTCTGAAATAGGTTTATTAAAATACAGCACCGCTGCAGTATGAACACCTTTTACCCTGACACCACCAAGGCTTCCCCAAAAAACCTCGTTAAAATAAGCTTCTAATATATCTGACTTCTCAAATTTAAAATCGATATATACAGCAAGAATTGCTTCTTTAATTTTTCGACTGAAGGACTTTTCATTAGTGAAATATATATTCTTAACTAATTGTTGTGTTAGAGTTGATCCTCCCTGAACAAGGGCACCTGCTTTAATATCAGCAACGATTGCACGCAGGATTGAAATATAATCAATCCCAATATGATCGAGAAATCTAAAGTCCTCAATTCCAATAAGACCTTTAGAGAGAATAATTGGAATATTATAAAATGGAATTTTATACTGTAGGCAACGATTATAGTGGCAATTATTATTTCTTAGAGCTTTTAATTCAAATGTTTCATTAATACTTAAAATTCTTTCATTGAAGTTTTCAAATTTATTTTTAAAAACAGATGTGAACCTTTCGTCATTTGAATTTGCTTTAAAAAACAAGAATTCATCTTTAACAATAAAGCTGCCTTCTTCAAAAATAACAGATTTTTGCTCATGCTCACTTAGCTTGCCACTAATGACCTGACTTAAGTCTGCGTCATTTATTGTTTTAACGACAAAAATGACACACAATGCAACAAAAGGCACTGATAATAGTAATAATATCTTTAATCGTTTTAAAAGCATTTAAGAAAACACCTATTTTTTTGACGTTACATCAAGTCATCTTATATTATTTCATTACAATTTAATCCAATTATAAAAGGAATAACAACTTATGTTAAAGAATTTAAATAAGGCCGCAATTCTTGCCACTTTAGCGTCAACTTCTTTCGCACTACCAATTGATTGGCATGGTGAACTTCAAACAGATATGCACTCACTTGGAGATTACAATCGCTCAGTTACTCAAACTCCTGGTGCAGTTACTAACGGTGACCAAGCTTTTGATATTGGAGATGCCGATCCAGATTCAGCCAATTTTCAAACATATATTTTCAAGTTACAACCAACGATCATTGTAAATGATTCGACGACGATCAATGCAGAATTAACTTCTGGTTATGGTTACGGTGGAAACTTTGGTGACTCATCAAATGATGGCCGAACAAAAACTGGAACAACAGATGCAACAACAACTGGTTCATTTGCTAATGCTCGTTATTCTTTTAATACAGTAACAAGTAATGAAATCAACCTGACTCAAGCAAATGCAGTATTCTTTTCAGACACAGCAACTTACACAGTTGGCCGTCAGAAATTTAACTGGGGTCTAGGTGCTGTATATAATGATGGAAGTGCCGCTGGTTCTCGTTTTGCATCAATGAGAGATGGTATAACAA